>CAZVDU010000141.1:0-10916 GCA_964625615.1 uncultured Pseudoalteromonadaceae bacterium
CAGGCTTTTATATAAACTGTGGGACCGGCTTTAGCCGGGAATAGTCGATGGATTTAATGCTTTCGCGGTTGAAACCGCTCCCACAGAGCCTTCTCTCACCTTGTTCTCTGATACTACTCACTGGTTTATAGACTTGTGGGGATCTGTCAGGCTAAAACCTGGTTTTGACGCGTAAAATTAAGTTTAGTGGCACTTTTATATCCTGTTACTAGAAATCTATACACACCACATCAATTCTCTACTCTTTCATTGGGTGATATATAAGGGGAAGGCGAACGTCGAAACTTGTTGCTTTTTGGCAGTTTAATTTATTGCTAGTGAGAGCTTTTAATAGTTGTTTAGGTAGAGGACGCATCTCTCAATACGCCCTTTTTGCAGGTCAGTGACTACCATTTAAGTGGTGGTATATGTTTGCCAAGACATTGCCTTACCTTCATCAGCGTAGGGATATCTGGATCACTAACGTCTTGATCTCCTACTCTAAACTGCAAGTCCAAATGAGGTTCAAATGCCAATACGATAGAGGAGCCGCCATAACCAAAGTGGCCCATATACTGTCCTTTTTCGATTGTAGTGCCTGTTTCAACTGCGTTGATGATACTGCCAACACCCCAAAAGCCGATGGCAATCATGGCAACGAGCCCCAAGTTTTCAGTCTGGATAACCCATACATAGCGTTGGTGTTTCCCTAACTTTTTGTACCAGCCTACCCGATCGCTGTCCGCTGGTAATGCAGGTGCATAATGATCTTTAGGGTTATAGTCGTTAAAGTCATAATTGTACGAACCTTCGTATAAACCCTGTTCTATGACCTTGCCAGCAACTGGCGCATGAAAGTGATGGTAGTCGGTGAACCATAGCAATATATCAAGAACTGGCCCACCCTGAAAAACCCTACCATATCCTGGTATTGCAGCGAGTAGGTTTAGGCTATCGCCAGATTTTCCCGGCAATGGGTATTGGTTACTTTCTTTATCGTTACTTGTTTTACCACGATCCAAATAAAATACTCCACCATCGCAAGGTGCGACAACAACGTCATCACAGGGCTGCGCACTACACAGTGGCCTTTGATCTGGTTTTAGGTTACGTAAAAAGAACTGATTGAAAGACTCGAAGCCTCCAGTGGGACTGCTGGGATCTGGTTGTTCATAGTCATTGATATTGAATGGATGGGCTGCTGTTCCTTTAAATTTCTTCCATTCAGCCAACGTCGATGTTGATGAAGTACTGTTTATCCAATCACCATGGAAGTTTAAGAATTGTCTGAACCAGGGTTTAAAGTACTGGTTATTTGCCAACAGCAAGCCTGATTCGGTATTGACCAGAAAATCCCAGTATTCTATGTAAAGCCCTGGATTTGCAGGCGCTGGTGTATATGTCAGCCACTCCAAGAAGAAATGTTTAAGCGCAAGTTTCTGCAACAAGTAAGGCTTCCAATAGGCAGCAACCTCACTGCGCACTGCTAAGTTGGTTTCAACATAAACTTCCGCTAATGCATCTATGTAATTGAGCCTATTCGCGGAGTCCTGTTGAAACACTAAGTCCAATTCTTCAATATGTAATTCGGCAGCTTGCTTTTTACTGTTCCAGTTAATGGGGGTTGGCAGCTTGGTTGGAGTTAGTGGTGGTTGATCAGTCATAACACATCATCCTTTCATGGCGGTTTGGTACAAGTAAATAGGATGTTTAAGCAAAGAAACATCAATACTGCCAATTAAAGTATATTTTTAGGATAAAGAAAAATATTACACACTATTACGTAGTTTATCTGTTGCTCTATTGACGGTAGTTAAGTATGAAAAACACGTTAATGTGGCAGGCATTAATGTTTCACTCGTTTTATCGATGTAAGATGAAAATTGAACTTCAAAGCTTGCAGTTTTATATTTTAAGCGCTACTTGTTATTAATTTTTGACTCTACGGGCAAACGCCAGACCTATTATACAGATAAGCATTGTTTTGTGAGTTCATGTAAAGTTTCACTCTTTAGCATGCCGAGCTATATAAATTTTAAATCATTCAAATCGTTGCTTTGAGCGGCGAGACAAAACTGGCCGATAACTGCGCAGAACTTTATAGAGTTAGTCGCTCTGCAATACACTATCAAGTAATCGGTCAGCAAGGTTTGTCTGTCAGGATGTTCCGTCGCTCGTTGTTCTGCTTCCTTTAACCTCATCATTTATTTTTGAACCAAACTAGTTCAGAAGCATATTGGTATAAATGAGGAATAACGAGCATCTAATAAAAAGTACCACACGCTTAATAACAGTAATTTAGCGCGGGATTAGGTATATACTCTGCCCGTGACAATGTATCGGATATCTATAGTTGTTATCAGAAGAAACCGAATTAACGGGAAGTAAGGACATATATGCGGGCATTCCTGACCTCAGTAATATAAGCGTTCGGCAAATTGCTAAACTCAATATCTTTGCAGCTATTGTGATTGGCCTTAATGCGATTGGGTGGGGAACTTTTTGGATCTTTCAAGGATCCTTAGCGGCATCCTTTGCTTGTTTTGCCTACCTACCTCTAGCCTACTGGATTCATCTGGAAACTAAAGCTGGTCGTTATTATCGGGGATTTAGTATTGTCATTGTTGGACTCGTTTTTTGGTTGTCCCTTATCGCGATAGTTGCTTCAGGCCCTGGATGTGAATTCGGACCAGATGGTGAATATAGAGGAAGTGTGCATAGCTTCTTCTTAACGATAGCCGTCGCGGTATTTTTGGTACTTAAAGGGGGTAATAAGCTAATGCGATTTAGCTTAACATTCTCTTTGGTGCTGTTTTTTTTAGGGTTTCATATCCCTATTGTGAATTTTGTTCCCCTGATCACCATGGATCCAACACAACATTTCATTGCCGGTGTAGTAACCTGGACCTCGGCAACTTGCACATCAATCGGATTATGGGTTTGGCTATCCAAAACACCTCCTATTCACGAAAGAAAAATTAAGTTTACGAATAAACAACTGCATCATCTATTTTCTGAGGTTCACTTAAAAAACGTGTCAAAGAGCTTCAAGCCTGAGCATGGTGTGATTGCCAGAGCTATCCCTGACTGTTCGGTTTTGTTTGTTGAGGTTGCCAATCTTGCGGAGTTAAATCAAGACCTCGAAGAACCTGAATTGCTGAGAATACTGAACAGGCTATATGGAGAATTCGATGATGCTATTTATGCTCTGGATCTGGATAAGGTTAAAACCTATGAATTGACCTATATGGTTGCTTCTGGAGTATCACAGTATGACCATATGCATGCAAATGATCTGGTTTCCCTAGGATTGAGTTTTGTTGAAATAGCCAAGGCTTATGAAGGATTGCATCTTAGAATTGGGGTTCATTCCGGTGCTGCAACTGCTGGCCTAACCAAGGAGTCTGACTTTGTTTATGCGTTATGGGGTGAAAGCGTCAACCTAGCTCTGTTACTTGGAAATCTGGGTAATGCGGGCCTAATCTGTATCTCTGAGCCAACATACCGTAAGGTTAAAAACCTGTTTGAATGTGAATATAGCCAGGAGCTAAATAATCGAGATTATGGGCAAATCAAGATGTATCATGTTATTAAACAAAAGGCTGGTGAACTGCTCTAGGTAATTGGTGTGCTCAATTGATTAGGTCTAGCAAGTAATCATCGGGACGTTTGGCGTATATTCTCAGGTTTTTTTGTGACTACAGGTCGTTAAAGCATGACACCCTGCGGTTCGCATACATCTATTTTTCTGAAGCTAGTGGATATAAGATAAGAGCAATGAATGAAGCAAACCTTTCAGTGGGTTATGTCGCGAAAAGAACGGGCGTTAAAGTCTCTACTTTGCACTTCTATGAAGAAAAAGGGTTGATATTTAGCTGGCGTAATCAGGGTAACCAAAGGCGTTATAAACGTGATGTGCTGCGGCGAATTTCTGTGATTAAAGCTGCGCAGCGATTAGGTATTAGCTTGGAAGTCATTAAGCACACCTTTAATGAGTTACCGAATAATAAAACACCGGATAAAAAAGATTGGGAAAAGCTGTCTAAGCGATGGCAACATCAATTGGATGAGCGTATTCGAGCCTTAACTAAACTGCGCGATTCCCTTGACGGTTGCATTGGTTGTGGCTGTCTCTCTATGCATACCTGTCCAATTTATAACCCAGATGATGAGCTTGAAAGTGAAGGTCCGGGTCCTGTCATTCTTAATCGGTAGTCGTTGTTGTAAATATAAAGCTGCTATTTAGCAGGTCGTTATGTTTTCTTTTAACAGGCTTTTCGTCTGAGGTCCAAATGTTGGCAGCTCAGAATTATTTGTGCTGAGTGAATAGTAATAACTCATGATTTCAGGTGCTGGTTTTTGCATAAGACATAGTAGTTTTTTACGGCCTAGCTGAGTGTCTATCGTGTTAAAAATTGTTGCGCCTACTGAATATAATGGAGCTGTATAGTTTCCAGATAGTCCAATACTGTTTGAGCGTTGGTAAGCAGCCTCTGTATTCTCGGCCTTAAGATAAGCGACTAGCATATCTAACAAATCGAAGTTCTGTTGAAGCCTCCTAGCATTGGTTTTAAGCTCTTTTTGACTAAGATCTGTATATCTGCCACCCGCTGGGAGTTCATTAAAATCCGCTATTGCTGTCGCAGAGCCTTCTCTAATGACTTGATTTAATAGTCGCATGATGTACTGTTTTTCGTCGGGTTCATGCATAAATTGGGACTGTACTGCATGGAAAGTTTCGTGAGCACTGAGATATACCAAGCCTTTTGTATCTCCCGCTATACAAGGTAAGTCTACATAGAAGTTTTGTCCTGTTGACCAACCACCGCAAGATGGTGTGCCCACTGCGACGATCGCAGCACCTCTGAAATTGATATTTTGAGGGATGTAATCGATGATGAGTGATCGTATGGAAGACGGATCTAAACCCTGTAGTGCTTGTAAGTCCTGCTGAACCTGTTTCTTATCTTGAATTAGTGCGTTGAAACGAAAGTAGTCAGGTGTGTTCTCATGACAATGTGCAGCATTTTTTCGTGCAGCTAGATAGTTTTCGATAGTGAAATAGTCACGGAATTGACTGAAATGTGAAAGCATATCTTGAACGTATTGAGAACGTCGAATGTGGTTTGCAGGTGCCATTTCACCAGAACAAATTTCTGCAACGACTTGTTTAGCGATGTCGGTATCTATCTTTACATTAATGCGCTGTACTTGAGCTAAGGATTTATACGGTATCAACATCAAGCCAAACCAAAAAATAAGGATGATTGGGTTTTTTTGTAATCTAGGGCACATGCTAGATTTATCCCTCTGGTATTCTTACCTTGAATCTTTTGAGTCGCTAACTTGTCTCCAATGGTTTAAATATCCTCGGTAAAGTTGATGCTAAACACTTGGATAATCAATAATGTCAGTTCTTATAGACATTTGGGTGCAGATACTTTCTGTGTGCCAGTTTGTTTCTATGATCAAACAAGATATCGTTCGTTAATATTCCAAGTTCCATTTCTTATTCTTAAGGGCTAGAAAGCATAATGAAGACAATTGATTTACGCAGCGATACAGTCACAATGCCGACCGAAGCGATGCGAAAAGCTATGGCGACAGCGGAGGTCGGTGACGACGTTTATGGAGAAGACCCGACCATTATTAGGCTGCAAAGCCTAGCTGCTGAAATGGCCGGTATGGAAGCGGCCTTATATGTGCCTACGGGCACTCAAAGTAATTTATTAGCGTTGTTCGCACACTGTGAACGTGGTGAGGAATATATTGTTGGGCAACACGCCCATACTTATCGATATGAAGGTGGCGGAGCGTCTATTCTTGGTAGTATCCAAGCACAGCCTGTTGATTTTGAATCTGATGGCACATTGGACTTGGAAAAAGTCGAGAGTTATATCAAGCCAGATGATCCACATTTTGTGAAAACAAAGTTGTTATGCCTTGAAAACACTCAGGCTGGAAAAGTATTGCCTTTAGAATACCTAGCCCAAGCTAGGCAATTTGTCGATAAACATGGTCTAGGGTTACACCTCGACGGTGCGCGAGTGTTTAATGCCGTGGTTAAGCAACAAACAACTCTTGCGAATATTGCTCAGTATTTCGATTCTGTTTCTATTTGTTTATCCAAAGGGTTGTCAGCACCCGTAGGCTCTGTTTTGTGTGGTAGCCGAGCTTTGATCGATAAAGCACTAAGGTGGCGTAAAGTGCTCGGTGGCGGTATGCGTCAAGCCGGTATAATTGCAGCAGCGGGTATTATTGCGTTGGAAGGCATGGTCGAGCGCTTAGCCGAGGATCATGAAAATGCGCAACGCCTAGCAATAGGGTTAAAAGATATCGAAGGCTTTTCTGTTGACCTTACGACAGTTCAAACTAATACAGTGTTTATTGATTTTGATCTAAAGAAGAAAGAAACCATAGTCTCTCTGCTTGCAGAGCAGGGAATTAAAGTTGGTTTCCTGGCCGAGCAAATGCGCTTGGTACTGCATAAAGATGTCAGCAAACAAGATGTAGAGCAGGTGATACAAGCATTTGTCGATTTAGATCTTCCATAAACCTTTTCTAATTTACTAGCCTGAATAGCTATCTCAAGTTCAGGCTAGTTAGTTAAGCTTGGGCTTGCCAAATTTTTATCACCTCTTGCTCTCTTGCACTTGAGATAGTCGATGTCCCTTCTTTTCCAAATTGGAAGTCGTCTTTTGGATTTCGATGGTAATAACCTTGCAGCTGGTCACTAAGAAGTTCATTCGGTGTACGATTCACCAAGCCGTCTTTAAGGGCTTTTGACACATCGAACTGATACCTTCCTGCAGGCTCTCCTCGCAAGAGCTTAACCTCGTGTGCGAGCAGAAACTCTTGCGGAATCCAATGTAACCGGACTTTACTATTGAGAGTTTCCACCATGTTTTCAATGAATTCTCGAAATAGCATGGGTGGGTAACAGACATTATAGGGGCCTATTTTTTGGTGGATGCCGCAATGAATCATGAATCTGGCTAAGCTGACCATGTCTGTTACTTGATAGTGTGAAATATCAGATGGAAGTACTAAATCGCCACCTCTCTTCACTTTAACTTGCCAATAAGGTTCGTGTTTAGGGGCGTTAGTTGGATATCCGCGCATGCCATGGGAACGGAAGGTGATGTTTCTCCGTGGTAAAACCTGGTCGAGCACTTGCTCAGAGAAGGTTTTGCGAATAGCGTATCTATTCTCTGAATGAATGGGCTCTGCTTTTGCGGGTAAGGGATTGAGAGCTTCATCTTCTGTGATGCCAATTTTATCCCAGTCGTCATAAACTGATACGGTTGATACATATTGGTATTGCGGTGTCTTGTCCGCAAGGATCCTTGCAGTGTCCTTTACGCATTTTGACGAGCCTTGCCACGTATCAACGACCCAGTCCCATTGTGCCTTGTTCGCTTTCAATGCGTTCAGCCCATGGCTATTAGGCAATTCCCTATCGCCCCGTATTTTCGGCAGTTTTGGGAACAGGTGTGGATTGGTTTTTCCTCTATTGAATAATGTGACAGAAAAGCCTTTTCTTAGAAGTTCTTCGACAATAACTGGACCGAAGTAACCTGTTCCACCTAACACTAGAACCTTACCATTTGTTGTCCCAGCTGTTGCTGGAAATGATGATGCCAATCCCAAGGCACTTGTAGATAAAATAAATTGTCTGCGATTCATGCTTACAGTCCATCATATGAATGAGTTAAAACTATAAGCAACGTGATGGGTTGCTGGATACGTCAGGATGGCGCTTTGGGATAAAGCATGTCACTTTTGGGATGAAGTTTGATTAGCGAGCGAGAATAGGTTTGAGTTTATTCCAGTAAGTCGGGCCAATGGCAACAACAAAATCGTCAGTGAGGCTCAACTCAACTTTAGTTCGGCTTACTTTATTACAAGAAACAATCTTTTGGAGGTTGATAATGTTAGAGCGGCTGACTCGCACAAATTGACTGCTATCTAATTTTAAAGAAATTTGTTTTAACGTACTTCTCTCAATCAGCTGACCATTTTTTGTGTGAAAGCAAATATAGTTACCTGCCGCTTCGATGTGATAAATATCCTCAGGTTCTAGCCAATGAACGCTTTTGCCATCGTTTACCTGAATCTTACTGATGACTTTCAATGATGGCTGAGGTGGTGCTTCTTTCGTTTTGCCACGAAACTTCAGCTGATTGAGCATAAATAACCAGAATACACTGAAAATAAAAAGGTGTTGCAACCATCGTTTATTGTAATAGCGCAACAGGTCTTCCCAAAATGGCCGAGTGGCGGTGCCTGCGATGAAATCTAAACTGGTAATAAGTAGCGTTTGCAGTAAACCACTACTTAAAGCAATAGTTGTGACGGCTAAAATAGAGAATGCATTGAAATGTAGTAAGGTTTTATGGGTTAAACATAACTTGTATACGCCAGCGAAAATAATGAACCAGACAAGCCAATCGCGCGTGCTCCACCTGACTGAATCCCAGAGCGATTGCTCGAAATAAAAATAGAAGTGTAGTGTCTGAGAGAGGCTCAAAAACAACCACATACCGACCAGCAGCCACCAGAATTTAGAGGCCTTCTTTAAATTGCTGGGCATATCAAAAAAGTGTTTGATGTCTGATGGCATGTTACTCAATCTAGTACTTTACTGACGTTGATACAGTGTGAATGTCCCATAGATTTGACTATAGCATTCGAGCAAAGGCAGGTCATGGATAATGAAGATCTATACAGTGCTGGACAGGGTGCTCTATTATAGTGCATGTTTGATGTTTATTTGATGTCATTCCATAAAGGAAGAATTATGCGGGTTACCCTCTATGTCGCATTTATTTTTTGTCTAACGCCATTTTATACCGTCAGTAAAGAGTTTCCTCTGATAGACAGTGGGGTTGCTGATGCAATCTCAAAAGAGATATCAGGTGTTAGTGCTAAGCGAAACTTAGACCAAATTACGTTGTACCATCGCACGCGTGCTAGTAGTCAGTTTCGTCAAGCGTCTGAGTACGTTCAGCAGCAGTTAGTTGATTATGGTCTTGATAGTGCGGTTATTCGCACCTACCCAGCTGACGGTGAAACATTCTTTGGCACGCAAAAATCTAGACCAGCTTGGGATGTGGAGTTTGCGGAACTTTGGTTGTTGAAAGAAGAAGGTGTGGGTAGGCAGGGGAAAGCAACATGGTCTCGTGATAAGCGATTAGCAAGTTGGCAGGCAATGCCATTATCTTTGGCACAGGATAGCTTATCGGGTGAAGCACAAGCCGAACTAGTGGATATTGGTAGTGGATTGAGAGAAGAGGATTATCAAGGTAAGTCCATCAAAGGAAAGTTAGTGCTGACGTCCTCACAACCCGGTGCCGTGGTGGAAAAAGCAGTAGGCGAGTTAGGCGCCGTCGGGATTATTTCGTATGCGCCTAATCAGAAAAGTGCATGGTGGAAAGAAGATGATAGATTAGTGAGGTGGGGGCATTTGAGTAGCTTCCCGCAAACCAAGTCTTTTGGTTTTATGATTTCTCTTGGTCAGGCTAGAGAGCTACAAGCAAAGTTGGCAGCTGGTGAAAGAGTCGCCCTTGACGCCAACGTTAAAGCTAAGCACTTTAAAGGTGAATATCACCTTGTAGATGCCGTCATCGAAGGCACTGATCGACATGTTAGAGCACAGGAAATACTCTATACCTGCCACCTTGACCACCCTCGCCCCGGTGCGAATGATAATGCCTCTGGTTGTGTCGCGATATTGGAAGCGGCCAGAACGTTAAGTAAATTGATAAAAGAAGGTGCATTGCCTAAACCCAAAAGGACATTACGATTTATATGGCCTGCTGAAATCGAAGGATCGTTAATCTATCTCGATAGCCGTAATGACACGGATAATATCAAAGCCAATATTCATATGGACATGGTCGGCGGAAATCCTGATACCAAAGCTGTCTTCCGAATATCTGGCGGTCCTATGAGTACGCCTACATTTATTGCTGACGTCGGACACGAATTTGGTCATTTTATCAATGAACAGACGTTGGCTTATGCAAGTGGGCAAGCTGCACAATATCCGCTGAACTCTGCGGAAGGTGGTAAAGAGCCTTGGCTAGCACAGATGGAAGGTATTTCTATGGGGAGTGACCACCAGATATTTAATTCCGGTAGTTGGAAAATACCGGGTCTCTATCTACATGATTGGCCTGATCGTTATATCCATACTAATTTTGATACGGCAGCGAATATCGACCCGACTAAATTGAAAAGAGCAGCATTCTTTGGTGCCATCAATGGTTGGTATTTGGCAAATATTGATAATAATGATGGTGAGCAAGTTGCCAGCTTATTGAGGCAGAACGCGCTTAAGCGTCATGCAGAAACGCTAAAAAGGCAAGGTGAAGAGGATTATGCGGCGACGCATCAAGTGTTACTTCAGGTCGAGAAAGCAAAACTTCAATCGTTATCGAATTTTATTCAACTGAAACGGGCAGACATCGAGCAGAATGAAACATTTTATGATTCATTGTTTGAACTGACTCAGGTTAATTCCAAGAAAAAGAAAGCTAAAGGTAGCGTTGTTTATCGTCGAAATGAGGCGATAAAAGGCACTATGAATGCGTTTGGCTATTCGTACTTGGATGCCAATATCTCAGAGCAGGATAGAACTAAGTTAGGACTGAGAAGTTATGAAGGTTTATCCGGTAGCGGCGGAGAATATGCTTATGAAGCACTGAACTTAGTTGATGGAAAACGCAGTGTCGAGAATATTCACCAATGGCTGGTGGCTGAGTTTGGGCCTATTCCATATAAACTCGTGGAAGACTATTTAACAGCCTTGACCAGTATCGACGTTTTAACTGAGCAATAGAGCGTTAATTTGGCGCAAGTTAAGCTGCTTCATAAGCTCGTAGATACCATCTCTCAGTTTGTCCTTCAAGTATCATTTTCATGTTATTTGAGGG
>CAZVDU010000142.1:0-10911 GCA_964625615.1 uncultured Pseudoalteromonadaceae bacterium
AATTAGAGTGGCGTTAATATTCAAGACCGCTCCTCCTATTTATTCGTTAATGAGTGTGATGCTTAAACAGCAAATTTAGCGCTTTCAACGAACAATAAGAAAAGAGCAATAGCAACACCGATCATCGCGATCGCATCGATAAGACCAGCAACGATGAACATTTTTACTTGAAGTGTTGGCGCTAGCTCAGGCTGACGAGCAGCTGATTCTAGAAACTTACCACCCAAAAGACCGAAACCAATCGCTGGCCCCAATGCACATAGACCGATCAAAATACCTACTGCGATATAAAGATTACCTAGGATTTCCATAGATTTTCACCTTATGTTTAAAAGTTAAAGTTTAAAAAAGTAATACATCAAAAATTAATATTTCAGGCGTCCTGCCTTTAACTTCCGAATCAGCAATTGCTGCAAATCCCTTTCGAAAAATTAGTGTTTCTCACTCGCCAAGCTTAAATACACAATGGTTAACATCATGAAAATGAACGCTTGTAATGGAATAACCAGCAAGTGGAATGCAGCCCATAGGAAGTGGATTGGCAGCTGCCATAATCCAATCGTGCCTGCAATCAAAATAAAGATAAGTTCGCCCGCGTATAAATTACCGAACAAACGTAAGGACAATGACAAGGGTTTAGCGACCAGAGAAACCAATTCGAGAATGAAGTTGAACCAGTATAACCAAGGTGTATTAAACGGATGTGCATACAACTCTTTCATAAACCCACCAAAACCTTTGATTTTGACTGAGTAAAAAATCATTAGTGCGAAAACACCTAAAGATAATGCAAATGTCATATTAACATCAGTCGTAGGTACGACTTTCATATAAACGTGATGTGGATCATGACCTAACAAACCACCTACAAACTGCGCAAATGAAGGCAAGAAGTCAACGGGGATGAGATCCATGAAGTTCATCAACAGTACCCAGACGAAAATCGTTAAAGCTAGAGGTGCAATTAACGGGCTCTTGCCGTGATAAGTGCTTTTAACTGTGTCATCGACAAATTCAACAACAATTTCTACACAAGCTTGCCATTTACTAGGCACACCTGTTGTCGCTTTTTTTGCCACCGCTCGGAAACTTAGAATAAAGAGTAATCCCAGACCAATTGACCACGCTAACGTATCAATGTGAAGAGCCCAAAAGCCTTCTCCAACTGATGCATTGGTCAAGTGATGCTGAATGTAACCACTTATGGTTTGTTCGCCACCTGATGCTGCCATTTTTCCATCCAAAAATATAAAGTTAAGAATCTGTTGTGTCATCTCGCCTACTTCTAGCGCGATGAATAAAAATAATTGTTGGCCACTGTGTAAATAATGTGACGACATAGCTAATCATTAGCGGCTTTATGGCTACTTCATTCCATTGAAAGGCCAGTGAAAATAAAATAATTGTAAGGAAAAACTTTAACTTACTCCCTTTGTTAAAACTGCGAACTACCAGCTTATTTTGACTGGCACCGGCAAATTTAAACGCTAGGTGAGCAAAGGCAAAGTTAGGGATAACACATATCAATCCACCGTAAAGCGCTGATATACCTGCTATTTTCCCAAAAAAAAGCGTGCAAAAAAGACTAAAAAAAACTGCAATAATACTCTGAGAAATCAAAACTTTTCTGGCGAGTAATTTGCCTTCTTGGATCAAACTAATTATCAATTGATCCCTCTACACGTTCAAAGCTACACAAAAAGCGCCAAAATTATACTTTAATAGCTGAAATTTACAACTCTTGTGCGCTTTTTGTAGTGAAATCCGAAGGATTACTATGTGCACAACAAGATAAGTTTTTTTATAGAGGGGTCTTTAGGTCAGAATCAGTAAACTTTTCAAGCCTTGTTCTCTGCTGAAGCCGGCTCCTACACAAGTTTACTTGATGTGCGAAAGAATACCATCTAACTGATCAAGGCTAGCAAAATTAATCACTAATTTTCCCTTACCTTTAGCATTGTGTTCAATACTGACAGGTGCACCAATATTTTCAGATAATTTTGTCTGTAAGCGTTGAACATCAGGATCAGGTTTTATAGGTTCTTTCGGCTCTACAGGGTTTAGTAATTTCCTGACTAAGTTCTCGGTATCTCTAACAGTTAATCCCTTCCCAGTTACCATTTTAGCCGCATCATTTTGCAATTGACCGTCTAAAGATAACAAGGATCGGGCATGACCCATTTCAATGTCACCATGTTCAAGTAACAATTTAACGTCATCATTCAAATTATTAAGGCGTAATAGGTTGGTGACTGTTGTTCTTGATTTACCGACAGCAGTAGCGACTTCTTGATGAGTCAATTCAAATTCTGTCATCAAACGCTCTAGCGCTTGTGCTTCTTCCATCGCATTGAGGTCTTCTCGCTGGATATTTTCTATTAATGCTATGGCAACCGCTGCTTCATCAGCGACATTTTTTAATAGACAAGGAACAACATCAAGCTCAGCAAGTTGAGATGCTCGCCAACGACGTTCACCAGCTATAATCTCAAATAATTCACTATCAACCTGACGAACAACTATAGGTTGTATAACACCCTGTGAACGAATAGAAGATGCTAATTCTTCTAGCGCTTCAGGTGACATGTCTTTACGAGGCTGATATTTCCCAGGTACTAAAAATTCAATCGGAATTTTACGTAATTCACCTGATTGAGATTCATTTTTATCACTCGTTTTAGGCTGAGACATTTGGCTGGTAGCGAGTAATGCATCCAAACCACGGCCTAACCCTCTTTTCTTTGCAGACATGCAACTTTCTACCTTTAATTAGCCCTTAGGCATTTTATTTTAACTTAATAAGTGTAGGAGCGGCTTCAGGCGCGAATAGTGATGAACTGTTAGGCTATTCGCGGCTGAAGCCGCTCCTACAAAACCTTCCAGATTGTAACAAAACTACTGACTAGCAGCAGTTTGTGTTTTCTTGTCACGACGCCTGAGTATCTCGCCCGCTAGTGCTAAGTATGCCTTAGCCCCAGTCGATGAACGATCATAATACATAGCTGGCGCACCAAAACTAGGCGCTTCTGCCAAACGCACATTGCGCGGGATTACCGTACGATAAACCAAATCACCGAAATGGCGTTTAAGCTGCTCAGATACATCGTTAGCTAAACGATTTCGAGGATCATACATAGTTCTTAGTACACCCTCTATTTTTAAATCTGGATTAACCACGGAAGCCAGTTTTTTAATGGTATCCATCAATGCTGTTAAGCCTTCTAGCGCATAATATTCACATTGCATAGGAACTAACACAGAATCAGCAGCAGCCATCGCGTTAACCGTTAATTGGCTTAAAGACGGTGGGCAATCAATAAAAATATAATCGTAATAATCGCGCACTGGGGCCAGTGCATTTCTAAGACGAACTTCTCTGGCAAACACTTCCATCAATTTAATTTCTGCCGCAGTAATATCACTGTTACCGGCAATTAAATCGTATTTTCCCGACGTTTCTTTGACGACAACCTCTTCTATAGGATGCTCTTCAATAAGCAGTTCATAAGCTGTCGAGTCGACTGAATATTTGTCGACGCCGCTCCCCATAGTTGCGTTACCTTGAGGATCAAGATCAATTAACAAAACTTTACGTTTAGTTGCTGCCATAGACGCAGCAACATTGACCGAAGTGGTTGTTTTACCCACTCCACCTTTTTGATTAGCAATGGCGATGACTTTACCCAAAAGTGCTATTCCGTCTTTATTAATGTGACTAAATGGCGTTCACCGTCAAGAGCAGGAACAACTAATCTATCTGTTTTAATATGTTTAAAATCATTAGATAAATCGGCTAGTTCATCTTCGGGTGCTATACCTTTTAGTGCTAGAAACTTTCCTTTGGAATCTACCAGATGCTGGCACCAGTGCAACATATCTTTTAACGAAGCAAAAGCACGGCTTAGTACCGCATCGAATTTTTCAGCAGGATCAAACTCTTCTACACGGCAATGAATAGGATTGATATTGGGGATCTTGAGCTCAAATTCCATTTGTTTCATGAAGCGAACACGTTTACCTAAACTATCTAACAACACAAAATGGCAATCGGGACGCATAATAGCCAGCGGTATTCCTGGTAGGCCAGGGCCGGTACCAACATCAATAAAGTGAGTTCCGTCAAGATAGGGAGCGACAACGATAGAGTCCATAATATGTTTGACTAACATATCTTGAGGATTTCTGACCGAGGTTAAATTGTAGGCTTTATTCCACTTGTGGATCCTTTCCACAAAAGCAATCAGCAACGTCACTTGATCATCAGATACACTGAGATCAGATTTTGCGATCAATCTTTTAAGCTGGTCAACTAGCTGATAATCTACTTGAATACTCAAGCGCTTTGTCGCTCCACTTTTCTGACTAATCCTTGCTTCTTCAGATAAACCAATAACAATGAGATAGCAGCAGGCGTAATACCTGATATACGTGAGGCTTTACCAACAGTTTCCGGTCTCGCATCCGTTAATTTAGCAACAACTTCGTTTGAAAGGCCTGATATCAGACTAAAATCGAGATCAGGTGGCAATATAGTATTCTCATTTCTCAGCGATCTTTCTACTTCTTCGCTCTGGCGCTCAATGTAACCCGCGTACTTAATTTGAATTTCAACTTGTTCAGCAGCTTGTTTATTATCAATCGCTGGCCCTAACCCATCAATTGCCATCAACTGATCATAAGTCATTTCAGGTCGGCGGATTAAATCTTGTAGAGAGTTCTCTTTCGTTATTGGGTTTTTCAATAAGGTATTAAGTTGCTCTGTCGCTGCATGTTTAGGATGAATCCATTGGGATTTTAAGCGTTGTTTTTCTAGCTCGATCATCTCAACTTTTTCACTAAAAGCATGCCAACGGGCTTCGTCCACTAATCCAGCTTTGTAGCCTAATTCTGTTAAGCGAATATCAGCATTGTCTTCACGCAGCAAGAGTCTATATTCAGCTCTGCTGGTAAACATACGATAAGGCTCTTTAGTACCCATAGTTGCCAGATCATCAATCAACACACCCATATAGGCTTGATCACGGCGCAAGATCAACGGATCTTTTTCTTGCACTTGTAATGCTGCGTTAGCACCGGCTATTAAACCTTGGGCACCAGCTTCTTCATAACCTGTTGTGCCGTTTATTTGGCCAGCAAAAAAGAGTCCTTCAATAAATTTTGTTTCGAGTGTTTGCTTAAGATCGCGTGGATCAAAGAAGTCATATTCAATCGCATAACCCGGACGCACTATATGTGCATTTTCAAAACCTTTTATCGAACGCACTAGTTCAATCTGTACATCAAAAGGTAAGCTGGTTGATATCCCATTAGGATAGACTTCGATGCTACTTAATCCTTCAGGTTCAACGAATATCTGGTGAGAAGACTTATCAGCAAAACGGACTATTTTATCTTCAATAGACGGACAATAACGCGGCCCAACACCATCAATAACGCCTGTATACATGGGCGATCTGTCCATGCCACCACGAATAATTTCATGCGTTTGTTGATTAGTGTGTGTAATGTAACAAGGGATCTGTTGAGGATGTTGTTCAACATTCCCCATAAACGAAAACGTTGGTATTGGTGTATCACCCGGCTGTTCTTGCATCACCGATAAATTAAGCGTCCGAATATCTAATCGAGGGGGTGTTCCAGTCTTCAAACGATCAACACGGAAAGGGAGATCTCTTAAACGATCAGCTAGTGCAATAGATGGAGGATCGCCTGCACGGCCTCCTTTATAATTTTCTAAGCCAATATGTATAGTACCGCCTAAAAAGGTGCCTACGGTTATTACAACACGCTTAGCATGGAATTTAAGACCCATTTGGGTGACAACACCAACGACACGATCGTTTTCAACGATCAAATCATCACAGGACTGTTGAAAAATTGATAAATTTGGCTGTTGTTCGATCGTTTCACGGATCGCATTTCGATAAAGTGTTCTATCAGCTTGTGCACGTGTAGCTCTTACGGCAGGACCTTTACTTGAATTAAGCGTCCTAAATTGAATACCGCCTTTGTCAGCGGCTTGAGCCATTGCACCGCCTAGAGCATCAATTTCTTTGACTAAATGACCTTTACCAATACCACCGATAGCAGGGTTACATGACATCTGACCTAAGGTTTCTATGTTATGCGTCAACAACAGTGTATTAACACCTATACGAGCAGATGCAAGTGCTGCTTCAGTGCCAGCATGACCGCCGCCTATTACTATAACGTCATATTGTTGTTGATAATACATAGGTGTTCTCAATCAAAAAGGGCACGTATTTTATCGATCTTTTGTTGCAATACCAAGATCAATCACTGATTGATTATGATCTTATTTATAGTGTTTGATCACTTTATTATTTATAGGATCTTAATGATCTGATCTTATTACTATTATTATTAAGGATCGCTTTTGATCTGGATAAGTGGTTTTTAGTTATAATTAACAATGGGTTAAGCTTAATAAAAGGCTGTGAATAAGATCATTTAATTGGCGTATAAGCTGGTATTAACTCGCTAAGTTATCCACATAGCAATAAGTTAAAAAAGTTATAAAGGTGATAACAAAGGCTTTAATACACGTTGATCACAGATCTATTCACATAAAATGATAATAAGTGATCTTGCTGTTGATAACTTGTGATCATCTGTGATCAAGTAGTGAATTACAGGAGGGATCAGTGGATAAGAAGATCGACACCTGCTATTTCGATATGAAGCAGGTGTCGAGGTACGCTGCTTATATAGCGTTAATATTTACACTACCACCGCTTGTTCTAAGTTTTAATTTAGGACCACCGCCGTTAATTTCACCTTTAATTGAACGTTTTTTCGTTATGCCGTCCACATCAAAATCTGTGCGCACGCGGCCACCACTAGTTGAAGCATCAATATCGACTTTAATATCATCGATTAGGTTTGCTGTTACCGAGCCACCTGACGTGCTTAATGTCGCATTTTCAGTGATTTGTTTTGTCATAGTAACTTTGATACTGCCACCTGATGTACGTGCATTAACATTGCCATCAATGTCTTCTGTTCTAATACTGCCACCAGAGGTGTGTGCGTCCACATCACCGTTGATGTTGCCCATTTTGATTGAGCCGCCTGAGGTTTCAACGTTCACGTTGCCGTTTAAATCATCAACACTGATAGAACCACCAGCAGTATCAAGTTCGACGTTATAATCTTTGGGTACTGTGATGACAAACTTAACTCTTAAGTTGTTGTATCCCCATCGGTTGTCTTCTTTTTCACCGCGGATTTTAAGTCCATCGCTTGATTCGTCGAAAGTGACTTCAAATTCGTCTTCGTCTCTTCCCTCAATTTCAGCGAAAACTTCTATTTCTTTTCTATTATGTGTTTCGACACGTATGCTGCCTGCGTCTGTTATTACTGACAGCGTATCGCCGTTGTCTGCGTCGAAATTCTTCTCAATCGTCTTGGCTGACGCTAAGTTGCTTAATACAAATGCGCTTACTAAAAGTGTTGTTTTTAATATGGGATGACGATATTTCTTTAAGTGCATAGCCTATTCCTAATGTGTTTTGCCATTGTCCTATACTATGTCGCACAACTATTAGGAAAGGTTTAAAGGAGGTTTGAGATCTCTTAATTGACTTTATTTTACCTGATTAGGAACATAGCCTGATTTATGTATATAACTTGTTGCTACTTCATCATTTGATGATTCAGCGATTTCATCGTCTGACACATTTTCGCGGCGACTTGGACCAGAAAAACAAACCTTATAAGTGTCATATTCTTTTATCGATTCGTAGCAATATCGGCCTAACGCATTTTCTAGCCCTGACAAGTTATGATTAGTGATAAGTATGCAGTTTTTGTTATCGGCTAATCGTTGGCGCAACAGATTACCAAGCCAACTTTGCGTATTCTTCTTTAAAACAGTTTCATTGACGCACACTTCGTCAAGGATGAGTAAATCAACATCTAACAACTCTTGCTGTGTTTGTCTGAACTTTTCACCAATACTGTCTTGGGCAGAGTAATCGTAAGAAAAGAAACGCATTTCTAGCAGGCTAGATAGCTGTCTGTAGAGGACAGATATTTCATATTCATTGATAAGTTCTTGGGCAATTGCACCGGCAATATGTGATTTACCACGACCATAATCACCGTAAAAAATCATCATATTCGCACTATTTTTGCGCCAATTTGGATCGGAGTGTGCTGCGATAAAAGATTGAGCGATATTTATTGCTTCAATAACATCAGGTGAGTCTTGAACAATATTATCAAATATCCATTTAGGATTGAGATCTGATCGCCCATAAATATCTTCGATACGCTGCTTTTTGCTGTTCCTTTGTTGTTCTTGTACATCGCGATTTGCCAGTGCTTGATACTCTTGACGAATAGATTGGTAGTCATCAACAGGGCCAGAAACGACAGGTTTACCGAGTTGCTTAGCGAGTTGTTCAATTTTATCGTTGATATTTTGCATGGTACTTTTCTACTAATTTCTTGGTATTACTGTCTGTCGATATGCCAGCTTTCTTGGTAACAATCTGGTTACCTACACGTTTTTTATCACTATATCCCATAGCAAGTCGTTGTTTTTTGATAAAGAACACGAATTTTTGTGTCCATTGAAAAACGGTGTGCTGTGATTCTGGCCTTCCTAACCAATAGGCAATAAAGTCACCAAGCTCGTTTTCATTGTATTCTTTATCGATAATGCCGACGAGTTTGGCTAAGTCTTGATACAAATGCTTATGTGGCTGCCATTCTAACTGCATTGTTAACCACTGGGTATGCATATTGGCATAATCATCAATGTCGATAGCGACTAATGGCAATATCAATGGCTTTCCATTGCAACTGCGATTGTTTTCTATTTCGACAGTTGCACTGACTAGGCCGGCATCGACAAGTTCACTCAATAATCGATTGATTTGCCGTCCTAAAGTGACGATCTTTTCTTTACTGTTCAATAAAGCTAATAAGGTTTTGTAATGAAGTGGTTCAGTTAAGCCTGTTTGATTTTGTGCTATTGGACGTAAGCCTAGACAATAAAGTACGCGAGCTTCATTACTGATCGGGCCTTTTAATACTTCTAGTTCAGTTGTGTTCAAATGCCTGACTCAATTAGCCAACTGCCTAGCCAGTCGACGGCTGGTTCTTCTGGAATAGGGTGGTGTAGTACATCGATATGAATCACCGGTATTATTTTTTTTGCATTTGCTGCCAGCATTAATCGTTCGAGTGTCATAGCGCCAAAACAAAAGGTATCATAGCTTGAATCACCCAAGCCAAGCACAGTGAAACTTACTTGGCTTAAATCACTACTTTCAATCTGTTTTGCAAAATGTTGAATATTGTCAGGTAAGTCACCGGCACCATGGGTAGAAGAACAAATAAGCCAAACAGATGATCTGTCAATATCATCAAGATCAGGTTCCAAATGAATCTGAGCCTGGTGTCCTGATTCTACGAGTTTATCTGATAGAGCGTCTGCCACATACTCACTGGCTCCTAAAACACTACCAACGATAATTTCAAACTTAGTCATATGTGATTGTATGTTCTGTTTTTATCTATTGTACCTTAGTGATCGATAAGCAAACCATCTCAATTTACCGCCGCTTATCACTTTTTGACGCGTTTCATCACTTGTTGCTTTTAATTTGGTACTGCCATGTTGACTCTACACCCATGAAATAAATATTGTGAATGAGTTATGGAACAAACAATACGTCGATATGACTTAGATTGGTTAAGAGTAATTGCATTTGGATTATTGATTCTTTATCACGCTGGTATGTTGTATGTGGCTGACTGGGGATTTCATTATAAAAGCCAATATCAGAGTGATACGCTGCAATACGTGATGTTATTAGTGAATCCTTGGCGCATGCCTCTATTATTTTTTATTTCTGGGGTAGCCATTCGGCATGTGTTAGAAAACAATACATTGATCCAAGCCTTACTATCTCGTACTTGGCGTTTATTACTGCCTTTATTGTTTGGCATTGTCGCTATTGTTCCTGTTCAGTTGTTTGTCGAAATGCGATCAGCTGGCGTTATTGATGTTGGTTTGGCTCATTTCTATCAGATTTTCTTTGATCTCGATCATCCAGTGTTTAATGGCTATCAGTCTGGGATATTGCCGCATATTGATGTGAATCATTTATGGTACTTGCGCGAATTATGGCAGTTCTCGCTGTTGGTAATACTGTGTCATCCACTAGTAAAACTACCTGTTGTTAACAATGTTTTTGAGAGAATTTTAGTTAATCGAAGTATTGCTTACACATTGCTTAATTTTCCTATGTTGATGACTTTTTTAGATCTGGGAGTTTTTCCTGGCTCCGAGGAAGGGCAGCGTATTGCTCGAGGGTTTTGCTTCTTTGTGATCGGTTATCTAATTTATGAAAACAGTCATTGGTGGCAACTATTAGTTGAAAATAGAAAATTAATATTGTTACTGGCGATGGTATGTAGCGTTAGTTTTTTAAGCTACTACGGCTTTGTTTGGCTTGAACGAGAACAATCTTTGGATATAACTCGTGCTGTTGTAGAAAAGTTGTTTATCTACATAAACCGTTGGCTTTCTTTGTTAGCGGTGTTTGCTTATGCGGCTACCTATTTGAATAAAAACCATAAGAGTCTACGTTATTGGTCAAAAGCAGTTTATCCCAGCTACATTGTTCACCAGAGTATTATCATTGCGGTGTGTTTTTATCTAACACCTTATAAATTAGGCGCAACGTTAGAAGCTTTTATCGTGATTGTTGCCACTCTTGTTGGTTGCGCTGGTACTTATTTTATTGCAAGTAGAGTGGGAGTTTTTGGGGAAACGGTAGGCGTATTTGGCATAAAAGCAACCAGATTCAAAAATGTAGATATTATTGTTAGAAGTGTTCTTTGGCTGCTGGTTATTACACTTGGTATGAAGATCTT
>CAZVDU010000143.1:0-2588 GCA_964625615.1 uncultured Pseudoalteromonadaceae bacterium
AAGCTACAACCAAAATAACAATCCATAATGGAACTGCTGTAAAAGACCCACCAACCACGAAATACTTTTTGGGTCGTAAGTTTACATTTAGCTTCAGTTCTTCACGCTCTTTACTCGAAAGTTTCGCTGCATTAGCATGTTTTTTCTTAGATTCACGGACAATCCATATAAGAAAAATACCTACTAAAACAACTAGAACACTTTCTATCATAACTTAGATCACATAAAGCCCGAGCAAAAGGCGAGTGTGAGTGAGTCCAGCCCACGCTTTTGGTGGGAGATTTTTAATGTGCTTGCTATATACCTTTGCTTAAACAATAGTTAGACCCTTATAACCTTTGAATGCTTCATGTATTGGAGATATATCAATCTCGCTATGAAGCTCTGGATTAGCAAACCCTACCCAATAACGACTACTGTCTCCCCAAGGCTCATTTACAACGCAGTCAAAATCATGAAACTTGAATGTAACACGATCGTCATTGAAACGATGACGTTTAATTTCTGACACACCTTGCACTGAATTTAGAATTTTAAATAAAGGTGCAAAACGGATCCATACGCTTGTGATTTCAAACGCATGAAGTGCCCCATCTTCTTTTAATATTGGATACGTTTTCATGGTATATAACGTTTCAAATAGCCGACGCCGACTTGCTAGCTAAAATTAAAAAGAGCCAGCGAGTTGGCGTCCGACCTCAGCAAGGGTGAAGTTTATTTGTTTTGTTAGCAGTCAATCGCTGTTGCACCAAGTGAGGACTCCTTTCAGTTTGCCAAACCCACTGAAATCACTAAAACTATTTTCTTTAATGTCGACATAAACCCAAGCTTCCATAGAATCTTTTACTCTACTCTTATCAACACTAATGGAAGTTGTTTCAGGAAAATTCCATAGAAGCTTATTCAAGTTATTAGCACTTTCACAATTAAAAATTGAGGTCAGAGTTTCAAAAAAGGTGCCCAAATAAGATTCTAAAAATTCCTCATGGTTTTCAGGCAAGCAATCGTTATTCAGAGGGATAACAAAGCCTTCTAATTCCTTTTGAAAACAAGCGGTCCCACCAACTTGATTCGTATAAACAATTCCTGTTTTCTCAGGAACAATTAAAGCTGCTCCACTAATCCCCCAAAGCCGAACTTTTCTCATACTCCTCCTTGACTGCTAACGTTTTAAATAACCGGCACCAGCTTGCTGGCTAAAATCAAAAAAGATCCAGCGAATTGGTGTCTGACCCCGACAGGGGTGAAGTTGATTTATTTTGTTATATTGTTCATGTCGCATAGGCTATTTCTTTTTTGTGCTCAATACCTCGATCATCAATAGCAACTATGAAATGAATTGTTTTAACTGGCCAAAAAAGCTCTAAACTTTTCAATGAGTCGATGTCTACATTTTGCCTATTCAAGTGTTCTTGTATACCTGATGACCAATACCCTATAGATTTTTTAATGCGTTCACTGCATAGGTGATTTGGACTGAACTCCTGCGTAAACCAATTGATTGCAATGTCATATCCTTTTCTGTGGATATTTTTCAACTCATAAAGCACAAAATCCCCATCAACATAGTTCTCATAACTAACGAAGCTATGCCCAAAATTATGAATAGCAGACTTTATGTTTTTGTACTTCATTTCCTAGTGGCCATATAACGACTTAAGCTAACCGACTCAAATTTGTTGGCTATAATGCGAAGCAGCCAGCGAGTATTTGTCCGAGTGAGCGACAGCGAACAGATTCATGTTTTTGTTACGTTTCATTTTTAGTACGAACTAGACCTAACAACGCCCCAAAATGAAACAATAGCAAGCAAAATAATACTATCGCGTGTTGCTCAATTAAATCTATTAATGCGTGAACTTTATGATAACCTCCATTTCCTGACGTATCAGCACTCCGTATCATTTGAACGACTACTTCTTTTGTTAAAAGTGTCTCATCTTCATTTACAGATTGAATCAAATTCGCAACGAATTGCTGAGACTGTAATTCTGAATCGTCTACTAACAATACCTCATTGCTAAAATATCGCGGTGAGAGATATGCAGAAATTGAATATAAGACCAAAAGGGCGAAGCTAAATACGACAAATATATTTTTCATTTATTTCTCCTTTAAGCGGCGAAAATTGCTCTTTATTTTTTGTCCATTTCAATTTTTATTATGCTCCGGTGTTATGGGCGCATTTTGCCTCTTCAAATTCCCACAAGCCTATCGACTCGCCAGCTTCAAAAATAGCATATGCTGTATAAATATCAGTTGTTGATGGAACATCAATACTAAGGAGTTTGGATTCAAACCCTTCATATGTGCAACCAATTTCATCTAATTTCTGCCAGTATTGCTTAAACTGCTCAGAGTCTATAACACCCTTTGAGAGTTTGATTCGATATGTTGAGTTACCCGAACTTTCGACTACTTCACAAACCGTTGGAATATCCGAACCAACTGCCCTAACCTTATCTAAGTAGCTAAAACCGAACGCAGAAAATGGTGAATTTTGAAGCCGATAAATATCATCTCCAAACGGTTCGGCCCACAAGGTTTCTGATCCCGCATTTAAAACATTGTCGGATTCCAACTCGATT
>CAZVDU010000143.1:2688-10909 GCA_964625615.1 uncultured Pseudoalteromonadaceae bacterium
CTAACTTTTCAATTTGCCAACTACTATTTTCTAAACAAGCAGAGTGGTTCGGTGCAAGACCTTTGAAATTAGATATCCAAGGAAACTTTTTATACAAACACCCTATACAAACAACTAACCCATCATTGGCATTGTCAGTTGTGTTACACATAAATTGCCAACCACCATCATCCCAATGTAAAACTTCTACTATTGGTTGCTCACCGCTCATGACAAATCTTGTTGTCACAGCGCCAGTATTGGCTGGAAATGGAAAAGGCCAATTGTTAGGGGCTTCACAATGTTCGGAACATTCAACAGTATTCATAGCAAACATAGCTTTTAATATAAGGACCACATAGCATTGCCACTACAAATTTAGCGGGTATGTATCCGATAAAGCTTTTTTTGTTAGAGTTCGATAGTTTCAAAGTCTGCCACCTCATAGAAGCATTCATCATCAATAACATCATTACGCCAATCAACATCAATCAATGTTGGGAATCCGTATTTATCATGATAATCAATTTTAAATTTATAAGCTTGAGCTTTAGCCCTTTTGGCAACATCAAATAATTCAGCTAAGTTTATTTTTTCAGACCCCAATGCGTATGTATGTTTGCCATTACTGACAACTGCTTTACTTTCAGTAACAAGCATACACCCACTTATAACAGTAAATTGATAAGAAGCGGGCAACTCCTTTCTCCATATTTCCAATTGCTCTTCTATATCAACTTGTTCATTAAATGATATGAAAATTTGACTATAGCCCCAGAACATAAAAACAATGACCATAAACGCTCCCAATCCAATTAAAGTTGAATAGGAGTTGTTGGTATCAAATATCTGCATAGAATTCTAACGCCTAAGCTAAACGGTACATACCTGTTGGCTAAAGTTGCTAAGCAATAGCCAGCGAGTATGTATCCGGTTAAGCTTTTTGTTAGCTATTGTGGTGTTACTTTGTAAAAGTAGCATAGTTAATTACCTCATGGTTTGACCATGAAGTGTCGCAAGCTCCAGTACCAAAAACCTGTACATTATTTTGAGCCTGAAAAGCAGCTAATAAGCCAGCTGTAATTGCAGGCCTATCTTTTGTATACATCACGAAATGACCAGTATAAGGGCAGTCAGATTCATTTGGCTCAAGCACAACAAAAATAACCTCCGAAGCGCCGCTTCCAAAAAATGAGATGCTTGATATTCTACCTTGAGGTTGGCTTGCATTCACCATACAGGCGATAAACGACAAGCAAATTGAAAGAAGTACTTTCCTAACCATATTTATAAGACTCCATGTGATAGTTAACTTCTCAAATATGAGCCGCACCTTGTTTGCGCGTCCCGGCCATAATTTGTTTGTTATGAGGCACTTATAAGAGCCTCCATATTTCTAATTAGTGACTCTAACTCTAAGTCGAATCCAGTTAAGTTTTTGCCACTAAGATTTAGATTAACAAGTCGTTCTTTTTCTTCAATAATTGGAACAATGTGCTGTTTAAAATCAACCCATGAAAGCCCCACTGGCTTAACATCATTCAACAACTCTGGACTCAGCTTTTTTAGCCTATTAATTCTTGATTTAGATGACCATAAAGGAAATGAGACCCTATCATCCTTAACATCAAACTCAAGAATTGTCCCATCGGGAAACTCTGCGAACCATAAATACTGATTATCAGAAACTTCTTGATAGAACTTCTCTATTTGTGCTCCAACGCTCACTTAAAGTGCCTCATAACGTTTCAAATAACCGGCGCCAGCTTGCTGGCTATAATACAAAAAGAGCCTGCGAGTTGGCGTCCATCCCTGACAAGAGTGAAGTTGATTTGCCTTGTTAGCTTACGCTTCCTCATACAGCTGCCTTTCTTTCTCCCAGCAATCTTCGCTTAAGTTAAAAATCATTTGTTCGTTAAAAAGCCTCATTGGCATTTGTGATACAATAAGCTTATTTAAACCTTGTTTCATCTCTTGCTTCGAAAAAATATAAATCGCTTGATGAAACGCCCAAGCGCTAATATCCAACCAAGGTTTGTTATCGTGATCAATCTTAGATTCTAACGACCAGTAAATAGGGTTCAATTGTTCGAGCACATTGTCATTTAAGTCTATTTCATCCGGCCAATGCTTTCTAATATTTTCAAATAAGTCAGAACATTTCATATTTTAATAAGTGAGCTAATGTTCGCAGAAGGGGCGCCTTTCGGCGTCGCTCTTGCTGCGATTGTTATATGGTTTATTGCTCGGGTCTAAGTGTTTCTATAAATTGTGCGTCTACCCAGAATATGTCAACGTTTTCATGGTTATCTGGAGTCATATTTCTATTAAAGAATAGATACTTTCCATCCGGCGTTACGCTGGCAACAGCTTCCCAACCCTCAGTGTTTATCTTGTCACCCAAATTTATGGCCTTTCTCCAAGAACCGTCTTGCTTTCGATAGCTGATATAAAGATCGGAATCACCATAACCACCGTCCTTTTCTCCATCAAATATCAGATAAGACTCATCTGCTGCTATGAAAGGATGAAAGCTTTTTCCACTATTGATCTCTTTCCCAAGCAGCTTGGGTTCTTCATATATTCCATTAACCAATCGCGAATATCGAATATCTCCAATAAAGTCTCCAGTAACGTCTCGTTTGAATTCATCAAAATAGTAAGTCCCTTTGGAAGACGCTGAAAGTCGCATGATAGGCAAACTATCGAAAGGAGAGCTAAGGTTTTTCACTTCCGACCAGCCTTTCTCTGCTCGTTCTTTATAGTGCTTGCCCAAATGCATAGTATTGCCATCAGGCGAGAAAAGAGGGGTACCTACCCTAGGTGAAAAAACCGACTCATGCCACCGATTATTGGTATTTACAAAAACAACAATTTCTTGCTGATTGCTGTCCTTGCTATTTCGAATGAAATAAAACTCATTGAGTTCAGGCGTGAAGACCCCGCTAACTTCCCAACCTTCACTAGAAACAATACCAGAAGCAAAAATTTCTGGCGTTGAACCGGGTGGCTTTTGCCCAAGATAAGGGCCTGCTATCACTGGAGATTCGTTTTCAGCATAACTTTCGCCAACTGTAAATAAAGCTGAAAACACTAGTGCCACTGACATATATATACGTTTCATAATTTATCCTTATTAAAATGTGGTTGATATAGCGCTCATCCAAATCAAACCAGCTTTAAAGTACCTGACGTCCTTATGATTTTTGGATGATTTTTTCTGACTGCGCAAAAGAACATACTGAGTCCTGAATATAACGCTTCACCTATGAGGCGAATGCGAACGTTTTGGGCAAAGCCCAGTGAGTATTTGTCCTAGCCCAACTTGTTGGGCGGACCATTAGGCATTTGTTAGGCGTCTCAATGGGCCTCTCTATCTGTAATAGTTTGCTTCACCTAGCTTATTTAGAAAATGAAAATTTCCCCCAAGTCGACTTATTGCTATCAATAGCTTTTTCGGGGTAAAAGAATTCAGCCTGCTTGCCTTCGTGCCTAATAGCACTTACTCCAAACATCATATTCCAAGTATTCCCCGAAAATTTGTTGCGTGACACTTGAACCTGCCTGTGTGTTCCCTTAGCAAAGGTAGGACCCTGTCTCTTTTCACGATCTTCAAGACCAGAATAGGGAACCCAGAATCCTGCATAGTCTTTGAGAACCCATTTTTCGGATACACTTTCCCATTTTTTGTCTGTGAGCACACTTTCCCCCATTTGAGCAGATAGATGAAATTTATGCAGATTTCCAGTTTCAGCATGCTCTATAAGAAGATCTAAGACTGTGTGGTCTTCTGGCTTACCTTTGGCGCAAATATAGAAGTACTCTTTATCGTGCATTAGATAAATGGAAACTCCAGCAGGCAGTTCGATCTTCGTTGCTGATTCCCATTCATCATTGCCGCAATAACCGTCTAATAATGCAGCTTTATCAGTATATTTTATAACAATGGGCTCGGAGGCTTTTGCCACATTAAGCGAGAATAACAATACGAAACATATTGATGTTAATTTTGTAATGCATTTCATTGATAATTTTCCTTGTTCGAATTAACTCCGATACTAAGATCACAAGTTACGTTATTGATGCGAATTGTTTGCGCTAAATATGCAAATAATTGCGACGCCTAACACAAGAAATATCTGAACTCATTTCACAATCTAACCGAGCCCGACAACACTTTCCAAAGTAACGATAAGCATATGGTGGCCGAGGTATCTTTAAAAAAGTTATGCTTGATGTGATGTCCAAGATACTTCCTTAGCCATATAACGGCTCAAATAACCGGAAGGGGTGAAAATTATTTATTTGTTTGTTAGCCGCTTTTACCAAATAGGACCAAGCAATTCAAAATTGTTGTTAATTTTACATACTACAATAACGAAATATTACTTAAGTCAGTGACTAGTAATTGAGCTTGTATATACATTTGGGGACGTTTTTGACCGAACATAGACATAGGTGGGCAACCGGACACAACGCAGTAATGCGTGGGCTGAGCTGTTCCTTTTACATGAATGGTCTTCCCAAGTAATTCTGATGGATTTTTCACGTTGTATTTATTGGCAAATTTCTCGACCACTTTAGGAGTCAAATGCACATTGAGGCTATAAGAAGACCTATAATTAACACCTGAATTTAAGTACCATCTGCCACTCTCCACTCCCCTTCCAATGCCTGTGCTTTTAACTTCAAACTGAGTAGAAGCGTGTGAGTGAATACCTCTGGTTGTTTTCGCAGTAATCTCTGAAACTGTTTTTTCTTTCCAAACCACTGATGTGCAGCTTGCAATAAAAAAAACGGATAAAAGCCCTAGTATCTTCATAAATAATTCCCCATTTTTGAACCAAAACTCTTTATCAAAACAGCTAACGCCACAATAACCGAGCGGAGTTCGGTTAATTGTTTGTTATGTGTCATTTGACTCCAAGCTTCTTTCAATAAATCCAGCATCCGATTTGACAAACACTATTGAAACAGCATTAGAACCTAAAACTAAAGAGCCAGTGCTCAATAGGGTAAATGACATATCGCTATTAAGTTTGTAAACATATGGCTCACTCCAAGGATCGTTTGGTAACCTTTTAATTAAATTGTCTTCTAAAAGTGAATCCAGCCACTTTTCTTCATTTGGCAAATACCCATGTCGGTCATAGGAGTCGGATATAGCTTTTGCGAGCAAACTCAGATGAACTTCGACAGCTTTGACCTTTGTAGTGACGGTCGAATCGCAAAGACCGCGAACAACTACAGATCCTACCCCTGTGACCAAAAGCAGCACAATTAGTGCGACTATGAATTTTGCTTTACTCACTCTAATTGCACCGTATGAGACATAACTTTTAACATAAGGGGCACATACTCATTGGCGAAAATAGCGAAGCCCGCCAATGAGTATGTGTCCCAATGACCGAAGGGAACGAGTTCATGTTTTTGTTATGCGATCCATGTGTTAAAGAAGATCGCAACGTAAAAAGTTAAACAAGGTACAAAACCTATTAAGATTGACACAACTTTACTTCGCCCCTTGAAAACAAAACTTCTTAACATAAATGAGAATAAAGCAAATGTTGGTCCAACCCAACCTCCCATTATCCATTGCGCACCAAATGCAAATGCATCTGGACCAGTTGGACTATTGATATAATAATCAATTGACAGATACAAATGAAAAATCAACGCAGGAATAGCCGCACTTAGGCCGGTTAAGAAAGAGTTCCTGTCATTCAAAACCTTACAAAATAAGAAGACAAAAACTATTGGTGTAGATATATTCAATAGAATGAATATTGTGGAAATAGCATTTTCACTTAACATAATTTAACGACGCATAACGCTTAAGCTAAACGGCAGAAACTTGTTGGCTAAAATTGCGAAGCAGTCGCCAACAAGTTTCTGTCCGGTTGAGCGCTTTGTTAGGCCTAATCCTCATCAACGCATACAACTAATGCATTGAGATCTGGTGCTCTACAGTAAAGAATTGATTCAAACGTATGTTTAGTCACAGGACTCCAACTTCCAATACCATTGACATCGTCATCACAAAAACAGTTTGAAAAATACTCTGTTTGACCACCAAGTATGCCAATGAAATCACTTGCTAATTCCCTCGCTGCATGCAGGCTCATAATCTGAACTTGATAAGCTAGAGTCTTGTGAAACGTAGCAGAGAGCAACAATAGGGCTTGCCACTGTTCCAGAGAATTAAACTGAGTCAAAGAGTCTTTAAAATTATATTCGAAGAGACCCAACTGCCTAATTTGACTGGAAATTTCAGTATCATCACAACCTATGAGCACCTGCACTGTTCCACCAGTACGATTTTCTATCCTTTTTAAAATTTCTGAAGTTTCCATATAGGCCTAACGCCCACATAAAAGGCGAGCGGTAGCGAGTCCAGCCCACGCTTTTTGTGGGCGATTTTTAATGTGCTTGTTAAATGTTTGTTTGCCAGACATTAAGTTTCCCCTTAGATGCAAGAGCATTACTATTACTAAATACGTCTTTTACAACCTGATTTATAGATACTGATTTCAGTTTGCACCTAAATGGCAGTTCTTTGTGCACCTGAGATATGGCGCTGATACGAAGTTGAAATGCTTGATCATCGTACCAAGAGTAGAACCACATAGGTTGGCCATTATTTTTTAATGCATAAAGTTCACTACATTTATTGATAAAAGTAGCTACTGAATCCTTGGTCCATTCAGAATTAATACCGAAGGTAAACATATTGCTGTTTGCTTCTGTATTAACCTCTGTGGAATGAATTAACAACAATTCTTCGTTAAGTTCATTTAACCATTTTTGTAATGTCTCGTTCATATCTTCCTTAGACATTTAACTTTTAACATAAGCGGCACCAACTCTCTGGTTATAAAGCGAAGCAACCAGCGACTTGGTGTCCAAATGAGCGTCAGAGAATGGATTGATGTTTTTGTTATGTGCGTAGCCTAATGGAAACAAATGTTTTCTGCCTTTCAAGAGCCATAAACATACTGAAAATAAACAAGATACTTAAAGCCATCAATGAACCATTTGAGGAGATTAAAAGTGGTGTGCCACAACTAATAGCAAATACAGCCTTCTTCGAACGAGACCATTCAACATAAGTAATCTCAAGCCATTTTGGTTTTAAACTAACCACTACTGCAAGGCATACGCATAAAACGAGAAGAGAGAAGAAAAGTAAACTTGCAATACCCATATTTTTCTCCAATTAAGGTTTTATGTTAAATGGCATTTCCACTATGTCAATTAACTTGAAGAACATAACGTTTCAAATAACCGGCGCATGCTTGCTGGCTAAAATACAAAAAGAGCCAGCGAGTTGGCGTCCGCCCCCTACAGGGGTGAAGTTGATTTCTTTTGTTATATGCTGAATTCAAAGGAATACCACTTTGCCTTTTGCTATTTTCCAAGGCCCAGCATAAAGGCCAAACTCTAAACCAACATACATCAACGATTGGTGTAGCTCAGGATTCAAAAAACCAAGTGCAATTTCTAACTTTTCACCCGGGTAGGCTTCCTTTTTATCCCCTAGATAAATTGCACAAGAAGACAATGAACCGCCCAGTTCCTTATAACTAATCATAGGTCTAGCGCCAGAAACAAATCTGGCTTTGCATTCGCAATCATGAACCTTTAGAACTTCTACTTCAGCTAGAATTTCAAAATCCATTTAGGTTTTGTCCTCTAGGCATATAACGATTCAGCTAAACGGCAGTTGCGCACGCAGTGAGTAACTATCAGGTTGAGGTTTTTGTTATGTTCCGGCACATTCTAGCACCTTCTCAATTGCACGTTCCAAACGTTCTTCGTCGTCTGATAAACATTGGTATTCAGAATATGGTAATTGGCCATCGTTGTACTGCTTTTCAAAGAATATCTTTAATCGCCACGGATCTGGTTCAGGTTTTCCAAAATCAAAATCTATTCCTCCAACTTCAGGCATTTTAAATATATCAACCCCAATTCCGTGTGTGCGAATAAACCAATTTGTTCCTTTAACTTGATGTAAGCCCCTATATTCGGCTTTTAAAATATCTTGCGCTTTTTCAAGGTGAAATGACTTCACTAATAGCTCGTTAGCCCATGCAATAGCATCATACCAGAGAGGTAATATTTGCTTAATCAGCTCTTCATCTTTCATCGACTATCCATAAGAACCTAACGTCTCAAATAACAGGCACAAACTTGCTGGCTAAAATTAAAAAAGAGCCAGTGAGTTTGTGTCCGACCCTGA
>CAZVDU010000144.1:0-4916 GCA_964625615.1 uncultured Pseudoalteromonadaceae bacterium
ACTAGTGTTCGTCGTGGTGAGTGCTTTGCACCGATTCACTGGAGTCAACAGAATAGCTCTTCAGCCAGTATTGCCTTTCTATTTGATGCCGTGGGAGATGCTATTTCGGGACAACCTGAATTAAAGCATGCAGCTGTGTGTCTGGAGAAAATCGACTTTAAGCAATACGTGCAGATAATAAGTAAGCAATCACTTTCACCTAATAGTTTAAACAATAAAGCTGATTTTTGGGTTGAACAGGTTATTGAAAATGGGTTTCGTTACCTATTAGCTGTCAGTGAATCTGTTGTTGATTGGGGATACTGGCTACAAGCAATATTATTCGAGAAAGGCCAATGGTTGTCGTTTAATGGACAAAATGAGCAAACCGTTTTGCTGACTCAAGACGACAAATTACATCTTTTCTTAAAAACCGCAAACTCAAGGCGCGAAACGTTAATCATTGATAACGATATGAAACTAAGTGATGAAATACTGTCTTGCGAGCAGAAATCACAATGGTTGCAAGGTAAATCGATTGGGCAAAGTTTAACGCCTATCGTATGCAGCTGCTTTAATGTCACACGAAGTGATATTACAAACGCTATTACGGACGGAAACAATACAGTTACTGGGTTAGGACGAGCATTGAAATGTGGTACTAACTGTGGCTCCTGTAAGCCGGAATTATCGGCGCTTATTAGAACTGTTCAATCAACACCGAAAGAACGAATTGAAGAGGTGCTGGCATGAATTTATTATGGGATCTATCGAGTAATCATACTTGGCGTTTATTAAAACGTTCTTTGTTAAATCCTTTTATCTCATTTGGTAACGATAGCACAATCCAAAAGGTCAGTAGTGCGGCTCAAGGTAGAAAAGGCCACGTATATCTTATTGGGGCAGGACCGGGTGATGCAGAATTACTGACATTGAAGGCTGTGCGTTTGATGCAAGAGGCTGACGTTGTTCTCTATGACTGGTTGGTCAGTGAGGAAATATTGTCATTGATCCCTGCGACAACAGAAAAGCTCTTCGTCGGTAAACGTGCTGGTAAACACAGTATGAAACAAGAAGTGATTTGCGATTTACTGTGTGAACAAGCAAGTGCAGGCAAGAGGGTCGTAAGATTAAAAGGCGGAGATCCTGCTATCTTTGGGCGTCTTGGTGAAGAGTGCATGGCGTTGGAGCAACGAGGCATTGCTTTTGCGGTTGTGCCAGGCGTGACGGCGGCATCGGGTATGTCGGCCTACACAGGCACACCACTGACAGATAGGCGTTGTTCTCAGTCGGTAAGGTTAATCACGGCGCAGTTTAAAAAGCCTGAACTTGAGCCTGATTGGGCGTCTATGGCGCCACGTATAGGTGAACGAAGTAAAGAGACCTTAGTTTTTTATATGGGATTATCTCGCGTGCACCTAATATGTCAGCGTTTAATTGAACATGGGCTGCCAGTCGATACGCCAGCAATGTTAGTGGATCAAGCAACGACTGCGCAGCAAGAGACTTTAACTCGCACCCTACAAGAACTCCCGCTAGCCATGCAAAAAAGAGAATTTAAAGGCCCAGCACTATTGGTTGTTGGTGATGTGATTAACTATCGGCATGCTATTGATCTTGCTTTGTTATCGAGAGCTACATCCTATGTCTGATTCATTTAAACAATACGTCAAAATACTGGGTCGAGGGCAGCGATCAGGAAGAAGTTTGTCACGAGACGAAGCGTATAAAGCTTTCTGTTTACTCTTATCAGGTCGTTGTACACCAGAGCAACGAGGCGCTTTTTTAATGCTGTTACGAGTTAGAGAAGAAACGCCTGAAGAGTTAGCGGGGTTCTTGACTGCCACAAGAGAGTTCTCTGTATGTGAAATGGGACAAATTGAAGCAGATATCGATATAGGTTGCTATGCGGGTAAGCGGCGTCACTTACCTTGGTTTTTATTGTCGGTTTTGGCGTTAGCGCAACATGGGTATCGTATTTTTATGCACGGAACGCAGGAACCTGATTCGAAAAGGCTGTACCTGAATATTGTCATGGAAGGTTTAGGTTTGCCGGTAGCCTCGACACCACTGCATGCAGCAAACCTGCTTGATCAGGATGGTTTTGCTTACCTCGGTTTAGATAAAATCAATCCGGCGTTAGATAACCTTATTCAGTTGCGAGAACAACTAGGGCTTCGTTCTTGTGCTAACACCTTAGCGCGTATGCTTAAGCCGACTTCTGGTTCATCAAGCTTTCAAGGGGTGTTTCACCGTCATGTCGACGAAAAACATGCGACTATTGGCCAATTGTTAGATGAACCTAATTTATTATGCTTTAGAGGCGAAGGTGGAGAAGTTGAGCTTAACCCAGAACGAGAAGTGATTTCGTTCAGAGTTCAGGGACAACAAGTTATCAAAGAAGTGGTTCCTGCTTTACTTGAGCAATGGCAAATTAAGAGCAAGAAACTTGATATTTCGATACTTGCTCATGTTTACACGACAGGTGGTGGTGGAGCATATGCACAAGCCGCTGTGACGGGAACAATGGCACTTATGTTAAGTGCCATCAATAATAATACGTGGGCTGAATCTTTACATAATGCGCAAAATATTTGGCAAAAACGCGATAAAACTGCTTTTATAAAACATACAATATCAACAACAAAAAATGCTAGGGAGCAACAATGCGTACATCACTTTCATTGATGACTTTGGGGATCGCCTTATACTCAGGGGGGGCGGCAGCAGAATCAAATTTTGGTGATAAAGTCGCAAAGGCAGTAACAGAGGGTAAGGTTAACGTATCATTCCGATACCGTTATGAGGGTGTCGATCAATCAAATTTGGCTGAAAACGCCGACGCTAACACGATACGCTCGCGTATTACATACACCAGTGGCAAGCTAGGTAAATTCAGCGCCGTTCTTGAAGCGGACAATGTGAGCCATATTTTTGGTGAAACTTTTAATGATACGGTGAATGGTAATACTCGCTTTCCTGTGGTAGCCGACCCATCTGGAACGGAGGTCAATCAGGCGTATATTAAGTATCAGGCATCTGATGCAACGAGTTTAAAATTTGGACGTCAACGCATTAATCATGATGCGCAACGTTTTATCGGTGGCGTTGCATGGCGTCAGAATGAACAAACCTATGATGGGTTTAGAGTAGAGTCGAAAGTCTCTGACACCGTTAAAATCGATTATTCCTATATCTATAACGTCAATCGAATTTTTGGTGAAGACAGTCCCAATAGTGATATTGACAGTGATTTACATCTCGCTCACTTTAGTTACAAACCAGCAGGTGGGCATAACTTGTCAGCGTTTTACTACGAGCTGGATTTTAATGATCTAGAGGCGTTAGCCACAACCAACGTGGGTTTTGACTATCAAAAGTCCGGTAAGGTTAAGAGTATTGGTTATAAATTTCATGCGTCTTATGTGAATCAAACGGATACAGGCGATAATCCTTTTGATTTCTCTGTCGACTACATTGCTTTAGATGGGACATTGAACCTTTCTAAAGTCAATCTAACCGCAGGCTTTGAATCTTTGGGTAGTGACAATGGCCGTGCGTTTAGTACGCCTTTGGCGACATTGCATAAGTTCAATGGTTTTGCCGATCTGTTCCTTGTCACGCCGCAAGCGAATGGTCTAGAAGATCGCTATTTTAAAATCGCCGGTAAAGTTAAAGGCGTTAATTTATCTGCTACCTATCATGAGTTTGAAGCTGAAACCGGTGATGCAGACTTTGGCGATGAAATCGACCTAACAGCCAGTTATAAGTTCAGCAAGAACTATTCAGGTTTACTGAAGTACGCCGATTTCAGTGGTGATGACCTCACCATTGATAGACGTATTCTCTGGGTACAGTTCCTCGCGAAGTTTTAACGTTACAGCTGAGGTTTATTAAGAAAACAACGGGGTTTATAAAGAGCCATGCTCGAAATGAGCATGGCTAAGTATGGTAACTGGAACTATGGTTTGCGGAACTTCAACGTCATTCGAGTAGATTCGCCAATAGCGGTATATGTCGCTTTCAACGTAGGATCATCTCGACTTGTTGTATAGACAGGAGGTAGTCTCCATACGATATCATCTTCACCAGGTTGATCTGCTGGATTGATATTCACATCACTGCTTCCAACGTATTCAAATCCCGCTTTTTGCATGCGATCAATAACAAACGCTTTCTTTAGATAACCAGCCGAACCACTTGCCCACTCATCAGATGCATCTTCGGAGGCTAAGTGCTGTACCACACCTACTACACCGCTTGGCTTCAATACGCGGTAGGCCTCAGATAATGCTTTTGTCAGGTATTCGCCATCGTTTTCGAAACGCGCTAAATTATGTAATGCACGAATATACAAAACCGCATCAGCCGTACCATCAAATTCACTCGACATGGTATTCATTTGGAAGGCTTTAATGTGCGCGTCATCTTCTGTACGCCAGCCTTCGGCTTGTGCAGTCCAGGTTTCGATCCATGTCTTCTTAGCTTCGATAGCCTCATCACTAAAAAATCCAAACTTAGGAAACATATCAGCAGCATAATCCGCGCCTATCAGGTTTCCATCACTACCTAAATAAGGTAATAAAATCTTGCTGTACCAACCACCACCAGGCAGTGCTTCCACGACTGTCATACCGGGTTTGATATCAAAGAATTCTAACACTTGCTGGGGATTTCTCGCTGGAAAACGTGCTTGAACCTCCGCTGGTTGGGCAGACAAAATCTCAGTAAGTGACTTAGTCGACATAGCTTTTTCTACTACCTCTTCATTGGCAACTGTGGTTGATTCGGGTGCTGTATCACAGGCAGCCAAGCTGGTTAATGCTGCTGTCACGATAAGTGGGATTAGTGCCTTTTTCATAAATAATCCTTTGGGTGATTAGCCCTGTTGGCCTATGTTGTAAAGCTAGGTTAATTTTATATGGGTGTCTATAGCC
>CAZVDU010000144.1:5016-10582 GCA_964625615.1 uncultured Pseudoalteromonadaceae bacterium
TCATAGTTGTACGGGTTATCTGAACCGCCAAGGAAAAATACGCTATTCGATGCTTCGTCACCACTAGCCGCCATGCGATAACGTGCAACGCCTGTTGGGTGCGGAATGACTCGCCAATCTATCTTGGTAGGTTGTTTCTGGTCAATAATACCAAGGTAACATGCAGGTTCTGGTAAGAACGTCCGACGTTTTTGTGCTTGTGCTTTAACAATCACACCGTCGCAAACGAGTATTTTGTTATCAACAATACCGCCCGCGTGACCGAACACTGGTTTTCCCAAGAAAGGAGATGCTTGTTGCCAAGTGTCGTTATCAATATCGTAAATTTGTACCAAATTCACATTGCCATCATTGTGCCAGCCACTAATGAGGTAGATGTACTTATCTTGGTAGGAGAGTGCTACAGCGTCGTCTGTCGCGACTGGCATGGGTGCTATTTGTGTGTAACTCTTAGTTTTTGGATCAAAGCGGAAATTGTCGGGGCTAGATACTTCAGTATGATCTTCTGCCACCGTATAGCCTCCAAAAATGTAGGCGTAATCCTTTATACCTATAGCGATTGATGCGAGTCGACCTTTCAGGGAAAGTGATGAAGGTACGGGGGGCATAGGCTCCCAATGATCTTCGCCCAGCTTTAACATCCAAACTTTATCATGCACATCTTTATGTGTTTTGCCTGAACCTAACCCCATAAAGCTAACAATATATGTCGCTTTCTCTGAGGTAACTTTAGCCACTGCATTGTTACTGATAGGCTCGGGCAAGTCTGGAAGTTTAAACGTGTTTGCCTGTGTCACCTTGGTATAGCTAACAGCCAAAAGAAGTGTAATAAAGAACGATATAATTCTCATCAAAAACAAACCTGTTTGATTAAATTGCGTAAGAGTTGGGCTGTCGGCTCAACATAGCTTAAATCTATAAACTCGTTGGGTTGATGGGCTTGTTCTATGCTACCCGGCCCTAATACTAGAGTATCGCAACCTAAGGCGTTTATAAAAGGTGCTTCTGTGCTGTAGTTAGCAGTTGCTGCATTGAAACCGGTTAGTTTCTCCGCTAGCTCGATAATCTGGGTTTCATTTTTACAGGCAAAAGACGGCGCTGTCGGGTACATCAGTGATCGCGTGATACGACTAGGGTATTTAGCTTTTATCGGAGTAAGCGCTTGCTCAATCTGCTCGAAAACGGTTTCATCATCTAATTGAGGAACAGGGCGTACATCAAAGTTAAGCTGGCAGTGCCCACAAATACGGTTTTCACCATCTCCGCCGTGAATGTGGCCGAGGTTTAGTGTGGTTTCAGGGACAGTGAAATCTTTATCCTGATAGTTTTGCGACAATGATTGCTGTAAAGATAACAAAGAGCCGATGGCCTGGTGCATGATCTCCAATGCATTAACGCCTTTTGCTGGATCGCTGGAGTGCCCTGCTTTGCCCTCAATATTAATACTGTGGGCCATATGCCCTTTGTGTTTATAGATAGGCTTAAGTTCTGTTGGCTCACCAATAATAGCAACATCGGGTTTGATCAGTTGTTGTTCTACAAAAAAGCGTGCACCAGCCATAGAGGTCTCTTCGTCTGCTGTTGCTAAAATGTAGAGTGGCTTTTCCAACTTATGTAGAGGAATATCTTGCAGAGCATTAAGTATAAAAGCGAAAAAGCCCTTCATATCGCAAGTGCCCAGGCCATGCAGTTTTCCGTCTTTTTCAGTCACAGTAAAGGGATCAGATTGCCATTTGCCTTCGTCATAAGGAACAGTATCTGAATGACCTGATAGAAGAAGACCGCCTTCTCCGCTACCAATTTTGGCGAGCATATTAAATTTATGCCGAGTGTCAGGCACTTTCTGAATACTTATGTCAAACCCTAGTTCAGAAAATATGTTGCTAAGCCAATGAATTAATGTTTCATTAGTTTGATCGATTTTATCGTCAAAAGCACTTATTGTAGGAGTGCTAATTAGTGCTCTGTAATTTTCAATAAAGCGTTTAGGCATAAAAAGTATCTTTAAATAAAAATGCAAAAATATTGCATAAGTAGTTATTTTGAGGCATTATCCTCGAAACACTAACATTCTACCAGTGTTAGAACGTTTTAATTACGTTTTCACTGATTAAATACCAAAGAAAAACAGATCCAGAGACAACTGACAACATGAATTTTAGCTTTACTCCTCCACTGAGATTGCGACGATTAACAATTCGTTAATCGTCGGCTTTTTTTACGTTTCCCTTAATCCTATTAGATTTGAATTATTATGATTACATGTTGTGTTATTGGTGCTAGTGGTTATACCGGTGCGGAGCTGTCAGCTCTTTTGGCATCCCACTTAGATTTTAATGTTGAATCGCTTTTTGTATCGGAGAAGAGTCAAGATGCTGGTAAATTGTTGTCCGACTTGCATGGCAAAATGGCAGGCTTGGGAAATCTTGACGAGAAGCCATTACAACCTTTCAGCAATGAGTCTCTGGCGAGTGTCGCTCAACAACATGATGCAATTTTTCTCGCCACACCTCATGAGGCAAGTCATGATTGGATGCCACAGCTAACATCTGGTAAGGCCGTTGTTTTCGACTTGTCAGGGGCTTTTCGATTAAAAGATGTTGATGTGTTCAAAGGTTTTTATGGTTTCGAGCATGAACATCATGAGTTACTTCAGCAAGCCGTGTATGGTTTAGCCGATTGGTTTGCTGACGATATAAAAAAAGCAGACTTGGTTGCTGTACCTGGGTGTTATCCAACGGCTTCTCTTTCTGCACTTAAACCCCTAATTGAGCACGACTTGCTTGATGAAAATCAATGGCCAGTGATTAATGCAACGTCCGGAGTAAGTGGGGCTGGACGTAAGTCAGCGCTTACAAATAGCTTTTGTGAAGTGAGCTTGCAAGCCTATGGTGTTTTAGGTCATAGGCATCAACCAGAAATCAGTGATTACTTAACTCGACCAGTTATATTTACGCCACACTTAGGTAACTTCAAACGCGGAATTTTGGCGACGGTGACAGCCAAATTGAAAGCAAATGTGGGTGTTGAGCAAGTTAACCAAGCTTTTGTACAAAGCTACCAAGGCAATCCTATTGTTAGGCTAAAGCAAAACTGGCCAAAATTAGATGATGTTGTCGGTACAGCGTACTGTGATATTTGCTGGAAGGTTGACGAACAATCTGGTCATATTGTTGTCACCAGCGCGATTGATAATCTACTTAAAGGTGCGGCTTCTCAAGCCGTGCAATGTGCCAATTTGCGCTTTGGGTTTGAAAGTCACAAAGGTTTGGTGAGCTGACACCATGAAAAAGACCGTTGTTATTAAAGTCGGTGGTGCGTTCATGCAATCTGAAGAAGCTGCTGTTGAATTACTCAGTGTGCTGAAGCAGTTACAGGAAACGCACCAGTTTGTTCTGGTGCACGGTGGTGGCCCTATGGTCGAAGAGCTAACCAGTGCGTTGGGCTTTACAACCAAAAAGCTGGATGGCCTGCGCGTAACACCTAAGGATCAATTGCCATTTATTGTTGGTGCGTTGGCTGGAACCGCAAATAAGCAACTATGTGCCTTAGCGATTAAATCAAGTTTAACCCCTGTTGGCTTGAGTTTAGCTGATGGCGGAATAAGTCATTGTTCCAAAATTAAACCAGAGTTAGGTGCCGTTGGGCATGCGGTTGCACAAGATGATACTTTGCTTAAAAGCCTTGTTAGTCAGGGTTTCCTGCCTGTTGTAAGTTCTATAGGCGCAGATGAACAGGGTAATTTACTGAATATTAATGCAGATCAAGCCGCGATCGTTATTGCGCAGTTGCTCTTTGCAGAGCTTATTTTGTTGTCTGACGTCGCCGGTGTTCTAGATACTCAAAAACAACTTATTGAACAGCTTACAAAAAAAGAAATAGACGCGCTTATTGCTCAAGACGTTATTCGTGATGGCATGGCTGTAAAAGTGAATGCTGCCTTAGATACCGCGAATCTCATCAAGAAACCCGTTTATATTGCAAGCTGGAAACAGCCGCAGAGTTTATTGGCTTTAGCCAAAGGTCAAACCGTCGGGACTCAAGTTCTCCCTTTAGATTATATGGATTAGAAGTTTTTATGAAACAGGATTTATTAACCTTTAAAAATGTCGATCACGAGCAAATCAATAGTTTGTTGGTGTTAGCGTCTAATATTAAACAATCACCCGCCGAATATGCGCACAAGCTCAAAGGTAAGTCTGTGGTGGCTTTATTCGAGAAGCCGTCTTTACGTACACGTGTGAGTTTTGATATTGGTATCAATAAACTAGGTGGCCATTTGGTCTACTTGGACAGCCAGTCGAATAACCTTGCTGGTCGAGAATCTATTGGAGACATGGGCGCAAACTTATCCTGTTGGGCAGATGCAGTGGTTGCTCGTGTATTTAAGCACGACACACTTGAACAGTTATCTGCCGCGTCAAAAGTTCCTGTCATTAATGCTTTGTGTGATTTGTATCATCCTTGTCAGGGCTTGGCTGATTATTTAACCTTGGTTGAGCACTTTGATGACTTAAGTAAAGTGACTTTGGCTTATATTGGTGATGGCAATAATGTCACACATTCCCTATTGATTATAGGCGCCATACTGGGCTGTAATGTGACGGTGATAACACCGGCAGGGCATGAAGTCGATGCTGATATTATGGTTTATGCGCAGCAAGAAGCAGAGAAATCAGGTGCTAGCATTGTTGCCAGCAACGATATGAACGATGCTAGTGGTGCTGATGTTTTATATACAGACACATGGCTATCGATGGGCGATGAAACGCCCCTAAGTGATATTAAAGATACGTTTTCAGCCTATCAGATCAATCAACAATTGATGATTGATACCGGCGCTAAATACGTGATGCATTGCCAACCAGCGCATCGTGATTTAGAAATAACCAGTGAAGTCATAGATGGTGAGCAATCGTTGTTACTTCAACAAGCAGAAAATAGAATGCATGCCCAAAATGCAATTTTAGTTAATTTATTGACCTAGTGGAGTGATTTAGGTGGAAAAGCAGCAAATCAAAAAAGTCGTTTTAGCTTATTCAGGTGGATTGGATACATCGGCCATCATTCCGTGGTTAAAAGAGAATTACAATTGTGAAGTGGTCGCCTTTGCCGCCGATGTAGGACAGGGTGATGAAGAACTTGAAGGATTGCATGAAAAAGCTATCAAGTCAGGTGCGAGTGAATGTTATATCGTTGATTTAAAGGAAGAGTTTGTCGCTGACTATATCTTCCCAACCATTACAACAGGCGCGGTTTATGAAGGCCAGTACTTGTTAGGTACGTCTATGGCTCGTCCTATTATCGCTAAAGCGCAAGTCGAGGTTGCACGTAAAGTCGGTGCGGATGCGTTGTGTCACGGTTGCACGGGTAAAGGTAATGATCAGGTACGTTTTGAAGGTGCCTTTGCTGCCTTAGCACCTGAGCTGACGGTAATCGCTCCTTGGCGTGAATGGGACATGGTGTCTCGTGAAGATCTCTTAAACTACCTCGCTGAGCGTAATATCGAAACAACTGCTTCGGCAACTAAAATATATAGCCGTGATGCGAATGCATGGCATATATC
>CAZVDU010000145.1:0-10551 GCA_964625615.1 uncultured Pseudoalteromonadaceae bacterium
TCGTATTATTTGATTGAAGACGTGACACGCGAACTACAACGCAGTGAGAGAGATGCTTATGAAAAGCTGATACGCATGGTATCACATGAAGTGAACAATACCGTGGCAGCAACCAATTCTTTACTTCACTCATGTCAGTCATATGCCGAAGAACTTGACGAAGGAGATCAACAAGATTTTAGTCATGCTATCGATGTCCTGATTAAGCGTAATAGCCACCTTAATGAGTTTACGCATAGGCTGGCGAGCTTGGCGAGGATACCTGAACCCGATAAACGGCCGACTAAAATAAGTGATCTTGTCGAACCTATTGCTACCATCTACAGGCCAACCTGCACAGAGCGTAATATTCAATTTGTTATCGATATTGAAGAGTCATTACCGATGGTCAACCTAGATCAGAACTTGATAGAGCAAGTCTTGATCAATGTGGTTAAGAATGCGCTTGAAGCCGTATCAGACAATGGACTGGTGACGATAAAAGCTCGAATGAATGCTGACGCTATAACACTCTCTGTAATAGATAACGGCGTCGGTTTAGAACGTAAAGTCAAAGAGCATTTATTTCAGCCTTTTTATACATCTAAACCAACGGGGCAAGGGCTGGGTCTCATTTTAGCGAGAGATATTCTTAATCTGCATGATTTCAACTACCGGCTTGATAGTGACGGACATGAAACGTGGTTTGATATCACTATTCCGTCGAATTTTTTTAAAGATACCTAAATCGCTTTTTAAAGGTTTTAGGTATCTTTGTAAATTTGGGCGTTGCGCTTTTGCTGTTAACTTATTGGCTTAATCCGAAAAACTTAAACACATCGTTGGTGCTTCCTTGAATGCCTAAAAATATACCAACGTCGTCATCGCCTTCCCCGAGATTGGCACGAATGCCTGCAACAACTGGACTATTTTCGCTAAGCTTCCAATTAGCGTTCAGAACCCAGCGCCATTCATCCTGGACCCCACCAAATTCCTCAAACTGAACATAAGCGAGAGATATAGCGCCACGAGGTGCGTTATTTCCCTCTTTACGGATATCTTTAGGGTAAAAGTTGAGGTCAAAAATAGGACCATAATAGAAGGAAACACCATCATTATTATCTTCTGTTAGGGTGTCTCTCGTCCGAAATCCGGTGATCACTCCAAAGCTACCGATAGAACGATAGTCGTCTGAATGTAACCTGTCCCAGGGAGAAATAGAAAATTTAGCATAGGCATCTAAAGTACCCGCGACATCGTTAAAATCTGGAGTTGATGGTTGTTCTGGGAGCGGTTCAGGATCTGGAGGATTTTTTGGGTCAACTGCAGAATTATCCGCATCGCCGTCTGGTTCGGTTGGGTTTGTTGCAGCTAACTCTGATAATGTGATGCCAAACTCTAGCTGTGTTATAAAGTTGCCATAACCATCAAGCACTTCTCCATCTGAATCTTTAACACACTTGTCCTTATTTTTATCGCATTTATTAAACCAACGTGCGTTAAATGTGAACTGTGCTGCTGAGCTTGTTTCTGTTAACCCTTCATTTTCACCTTCTTCATTATAGGAAGACTGCCGTGTAACTCCCAGTAAAAGGCGGTTAGCCCATATATAATCAGCACTATTGATACTGCTACTTGTCTCTTTCTTAGTGTCAATGTCTTTTGCGATATCTTTCATTTCTCCGGGAAACTCTTTGCTGCAGTTCGTTAAGCAAGCTCTCGTACTGTCTAAGAAGATTCCTTTTTGCCTATCTCGGAATTTATAAGATATTGTATTTTTATTGATCAACTCTGATGTAAGCTTATCAGATTGTTTTTCTAGGTTAATCAAGGATCTCGGAACGTCATTGAGGCAAAGCTTTGTTTCTGGGCTTATGCATTGTGATGCGCATTGAACTAACGATTTGTTTTCACACGAAACCTCAACGGATGTTGGCTTGTCGTTATCTTCTTTCTTTTTATCGTCTTTATTGTCTTGTGCGAGTGTAGTTGTTGATGTCAAAAAATAGACAGCTATAAGAGTGAGTATGGTGTTACGTGCTTTCATGACTGCGTTCCTTTCCTTTATTACAAAATATCGATGCTCCTTATATTTGTGATGTCGCAGTCTTTTTTATCTCACCTTATGTTAGGTTTTTATCTAGAATAACTTTACTTCTACCTTATAAATCTCTCTGTCGTATGCATGCAATGTCAGTGTGTAGTCATCGAAATTAACATCTATTTCATCGATATATTCCACCATGGGTTGAGAGGTCTTCGCTATCGCGTCGTCTAATGTTTGGCTTTGATGATAGTCGCCCAAACGCCACGGTTTGGAAGATGTGGCACTTGGTGTTCTATACAATGCGTCGCCAATTATGATCTGCGTGACTTTGTTTCTCTTGATATCAAAAGTAAGCCTACTGTCGTAGATGTAGCGCTTCGTTCTATTATCAACCAATATTGTGCCTTTTGATGCTTGGATGATATCTGTGGGCTTTATGGTGCCATCAATAACATTGTTACCCCAGTCGTATGCCTCGTTTTCGTTCTGATCATTGAAACTTGTGTCAAAGCCGCGCATGCCGCTGCTTGAAATCTCATAGCCAACTAATCTATGGGCTTGGTTAAGGTAATTGGACCAGTGCAGTTTAATGGATGCGTTGGTGCCATTTTCTATTCCTACTTGCGAGCCTTCTGCCAGCTCATAGCCCTTTTCCATAACGTCGTTCACAGACCAGGTTAAGTTATCAAAGCGTTCTTCATAGGGTATTTGATTAATTAACTCATAAGTAAAAAGCTCTGTGTTTGACTCTGCGGTAGAGGCTTTAACAAGCTTATCGTTTGTAAAATAGAACCAGTGGGTTCTGCCATATGCCAAGATTTTGTTATTTTGATTGAAGGTAAATACAAAAGAGGGTGTGCCAAACGAGTTGATGAGTTGTTCTGAACTGTTCATTAAATCAAGACCATATATTTCGCCTGCAGAAGAGACGACCCTTGATGTTAGTTCCGGTTTAGAAACTTCCTCAATACCTATATCCAGAACGATAGTTTTTTTAATTTTACGCCCTGTGGCCATCTTGAATTGAGGAATTCCTTGTGCATCATATTTTGTAAGCTCACTGCTTAATGATTTGTCGTTATCGCATAACGTCAAGAAATCGGCAGAGACCTCCATAATGAACTGATGTGAAAGAAGCTTTCCGCTATGTCCTTCGCTTGGGTGTTTTGTCTTTATGTTACTAATAACGATGGCTTCAAAACCTTTATCAGTTGCTTGTTTAACGAGTTTATTGATTGCTTTCCTAAGCTGATTGTTTTTATTCTTTAGATCAACTTTGCCATGTTTAAGTCTTAATTTTCTTTTGACGTCTGCTGATTTGAACGTATCCGCTATACAATTAGGTTGAACACCCAGTACTTGAGCGTTTTGTGCGAGAGTATTTGTACTGATAAAAAGAGACGTTATTGCTAACACAATCCAAGCTATGGATACCATTTGGCATTTATGGCTTCGGCGGTTCGTTAATCTCATTCGAAACATAGTGCAACTCCCTGTGGTGGTGGTGCGACCTAAGTTACTTTTATTCGGCAGCAGGGCTTGTTGATCTTTCGTTATTGATTTCTCAATTAATATCCCCACCTTATTTGATTATAAAGTTGCCTGTAAAGGCTTTTTGAGTGATTTTTATCCATCATTTGCGGATGACGTGATGATATCGATGTATTTTCTCAGCCTATAAAAAGACCACAATGACAAACACTACGTTCTCTCCCTATACGCTTCCTTGCGGCTACACCTTGAAAAATCGCCTTGTGAAAGCTGCGATGGAAGAAAATCTCGCCGATGCCAATCAACTACCCGATGATGTATTGATCAATTTATATCAACGTTGGTCATCTGGTGGTGTGGGGTTGATCATTACTGGGAATGTTATGATAGATCATTTGGCGATGACCGGCCCCGGTGGTGTCGCACTTGAGCAAGATACAAACATAGAGCCCTTTAAAAAGCTCGCAGCCGCGGGTAAAGCAAACAGCACTGCTATTTGGATGCAAATTAATCACCCTGGTCGTCAAGTGTTTAAAAACATGGGGGGAAAAGTATTATCACCTTCCAATGTGGCATTGGATATGGGGAAACACTCTGGAATGTTTTCACAGCCTGACGCTATGACTGAAGTACAAATACAAGATGTTATTGAGCGCTTTGTGACAACTGCAGTACGAGCTGAAGAAGCCGGTTTTGATGGTGTTGAAGTCCACGCCGCACATGGCTACTTGATTGCACAATTCTTATCGCCTCTCACCAACAAAAGAGATGATCAGTGGGGTGGTAATATTGAGAATAGAGCCCGCCTGCTTGTTGAGGTGATTACATCGATTCGAGCCAAGGTCTCTCCCACATTTGCCGTAGCAGTAAAACTTAATTCTGCTGATTTTCAACGAGGTGGTTTCGATGTTGAGGATGCCGAGCGAGTGATAGCTCTTATCGCTGACTTGGGCGTTGATATGGTTGAGTTGTCGGGTGGAAGTTATGAGGCTCCTGCCATGCAAGGCAGAACTGCAGACGGCAGAACACTTGAGCGAGAAGCTTATTTCTTGTCCTTTGCTGAGCAAATAGCGCAACGTTCTTTGCTACCTATTATGACAACTGGCGGTATTCGGCGTTTAAGTATCGCGGACAAAGTCGTCGAATCAGGTATTGATTTAGTCGGTATGGCGAGTGCATTGGCGTTAGCACCAGATTTGCCCAATCAATGGCAAAAAGACAGTAACGTGGTTGGTGATATACCATTGGTTTCATGGAAAGATAAAACGCTCAGTGGCTTGGCGACTATGGCTGTCATTAAACGAAATCTGCGCCGAGTTGGGCAGAAGAAAGATCCACTTAAGCGTGCATCTCCCTTTCTATCCCTTATTCTCGATCAGGTGAGAAAAGCCAAGTTAACCAAGCGATATAGGCAACGTTATAGCAGTGAATTGGAAAACTAACTTCAATAGGCTCTAGAGCCTGTGTTTTTCATAATCTGAAAATGTTTGCTTTGATTTGTCAGAAAACAAAATCTGATGAGCGACTTCCAGTGATTTTGGATGATAATTAGCATCTTTTAATATTTTTTCAGCAACTGACCAATGAACTATAGGCAGGTCGCTGGTCACTTGATCGTCTTTTACAACGACACATCGCCTGTTGAAGAGCGTGACCTTTTCTAGTAATCCCTTGCGTTCTTGCTGGTGGTTTTTACCTAAGGCTGTTCCGTTGAGCATGACGTCTTCTTCTGTCACCATGACTTCAGTGCCGCTGTCTACTAACTGATGATAATTAATATCGCTGGACTCTAGTAGTTGTAACCCTAGCTCTAACTCGTTTACCCAATCCATAAAAAACTGTAAAACAATATCCGACAAGGCGTCGTAGTAGTAGCCGCCACCGATATCAGAGTGAGCGCCTGCGAACCAGACTTCAAGTACTTTGTCTTCTTGATTCATGAGTGTAGGTTGAAAAGCGCGGCGTTTGTCGTCAAGTGAAACCATATGCACGGCTTTTTCTACATTGGACGGTAGTGTGTGATCTTCGAAAATAACATCACTGGAAGGTCTATCACCCTGGCTTAAGTTAGGTGCCCCAATAGAAGCTACGGTATCGAAAATACCTTCAATAATGATCTTACCTTCAACCTTATTGTTGATGAGAGCAGCGAATCTTCTCGCAATGGCACCACCTCGACTAAAGCCTGTTATCAGAATTTTTTGATACCCGCCTTCTTGCTCATAGTATTTTTTAAAATCTTCTAAAGCATTGTTAATAATACAACTTACATCGCCTCTATTCGGTGCAAACAAAGCATTAAACTTTCGCTGAAAAACATGCCCATAAGTGCCGACACCATGATAGTAAAGTACCCTTGAACCATCAGTTAAGGGTGTATTCCCTTTTTTAAGGTCGCCCCCACAAAGTAGATGGAACTTAAGGATATTACTAATACTGTCGTCTTCAACCTTTCCTTTTTTTATGGACTGCTTTGCATCACTAGGCTCATTGTCTGTGCCATCAAAATTAAATATTAGTATTTTCAAAATATATGCTCCCTTTGAATCAAGAAGAAAAAAACGCTATACGTTAGGGGTTGTCACCCTTTATCACAAAGTTCAACAGTCTCTAGACCCTATTGTAGCCTAAAAAATGTACCTTAAATGTTGAAGTCTCTAACCTTTTGTCTAATCGTTAAATCCTATTTATCTGATAAGATAGCGGCGTGTAGTACAATAATTGGCCTAAAACAAGGTTAAGTAGTGGAACTTCCCTCAAAACACTAAGACACTGAAAAATGAGAGTCGGTTAATAATTTGAAAAACTTCTTTATCTCAGTCAGGACGTCAGGTTGGGTTTCGATTGTCAGTATCGCAAGTCTCATTTATTTGATTGTACTCGCTTCTACTGTTGCTGATTTTTATGCTGATATCCCTCAATGGGTTCTTATTGTTCAAGCTATAGGCGCGTGCGTCATTGCAGTGAATTTTGTTGTTTATATCAAGCTGAGCAATGTCAACCAAGCGGCTTCTGTCTTGCTGTTCTGCATATTTTGTATTCACATGGCTAACGTCAATTTTGCCGGCAGCATTGATACGCCTCACTATGCGTGGATATTGCTAATCCCAATATTAGCGGGTGCTACTTTAGGATGGAAAGGGCAAACCGCGTTTGGATTATTAACCATTGCTGGGACAGTCTACTACGCGATTTACCCCGTTGCTTTAGATGGAACGCCATATGATGGTAATACAGAGTATTTGTTGCTAACACGCGTACTTAGCTTGGTCGTTTTCATTGCCATTATGCTCAGCTACCACTTTGTATTGAATGAAAAAATTGAACAATTAAAAGTAACACTCAAGAAAGCGTCCTTCGAGAGTGACCTTTTTACCGGTGTTTTCAATACACAATCTCAAAGTGTTTTTCTTTGTGATGAAGTTGGTAAAATCATTAGAGCTAATAAAAAAGGGCATGAGACCTTTGGTTATAGCCAGGGTGAACTGATTGGTCGTTTGTTGTCGGATCTTTGCACACCCAATATCCATCTTTTACTGAAAGGAAATAAGCACAATGCAAGTGAGGGACGAGAGCTAAAAATCACTACCCATAACGGAAATACATTATGGATTGAACTGTCTTCAATTGATGTGAGTGATCAATTTAATACACATTATCGGTTGCTGAGCCTTGACGATATTACGGATCGTAAGAATCATGAATCGCAACTGTCTTACCTTGCGCATTACGATTACCTCACCAAATTACCTAACCGATTGTTTGTTCAAGACCGGCTGGGTGAAATGATCTCTGGCGGACAAAGGTATCAGAGGGAATTTGCTGTTGTTTTTGTTGATCTTGATAAATTCAAACATATCAATGATATGAAAGGCCATGAAGCCGGTGATGCAGTATTAGTCGAGGTGGGTGAACGATTAAAAAGTATGATTCGCCGTTGTGACATTGTTGCCAGGTTCGGAGGTGACGAGTTTGTTTTATTACTCAATGAAGTATCGCAACCCGAAGATTTTATCAATCTATTGGATAAGCTTAAATACGCTATTAATCAACCAGTTGTTGTGAATACACAAGAGTATTTTGTGGGTGCTAGTTTTGGCATTTCGATGTATCCCAAAGATGGAGATACACCGAGCGATTTGCTACGCAAAGCTGACACCGCGATGTTTAAAGCTAAGAAGGCGATGAAAGGTTCATACGAGTTCTATAGTGAACATCATGACGACAGTGTCAAAAGGCTTATCAAATTGGGGAGTGAACTGAACTACGCGATTGAGCGAGAAGAGCTGACCTTATTGTACCAACCTATTTATAACCAAAAGGATGAAATTACGGGCGTAGAGGCACTTATTCGTTGGCAACATGGCGAATTAGGGAGTATATCGCCTGATGAATTTATTCCCATTAGTGAAGATAATGGTTTGATTGTGCCTATCGGCCTGTGGGTACTCGATTCGGCTTGTAAAATGTTGAATCGAATACATGGTTTAGGGTATGAGAATATCACCATGTCGGTCAATATTTCTTATCGACAAATCAATAGTGGTGATCTTGTTCATGAGGTAAAAAGCTTGTTGTCTGATTATGAGATTGACGGTAAATACTTAGGTTTAGAGCTAACAGAGAGAGTGTTCGCTGACGACTTATCGCTGGTGCAAAGCAATATTGAACAGTTTTCGACATTAGGCGTAGAAACGGCAATTGATGATTTTGGGGTTGGCTATTCGAGCTTAAGTTATTTAAAGAAAACGGACTTTAGTACGCTTAAGATTGATCGCAGTTTTATTCGCGATATAGAGAAAAGCTCGTCAGCAAGAAAACTCTGTGAGGCTATTGTCGCCATGGCTAAGAGTTTAGGGTTGAAGACAACAGCAGAAGGAATTGAGAAGCCCCAACACCTTAGAATGCTTAAATCAATGGATGTTGATCGTTATCAGGGATTCTATATGTCGAAACCCCTAAAAGCAGATGAATTCGAGTTACTACTGAGTGCTAGATCTGCTTCTGAGGAAACAACAGAGTAAAGGTTGTACCAACACCTTCTGTACTGTGTACGTCAATACTACCAGCATGTTTTTCCATAATGCCGTGTGATATCGATAAACCTAAGCCAGTGCCAACGCCTACCGGTTTTGATGTATGAAAAGGGTCGAAGATTTTATTGATACGGTTTTGAGGTATACCAACGCCATCGTCTGACACTTCCACAACAACATTCTTTTGGTGGGTGTAGCTTTTAATGGTAAGAGTTCCATGCGGTTCACAAGCTTGATTGGCGTTCACGAACAGGTTAATAAAAATCTGATTAATTTCAGCAGCTTGCCCTTGGATCATTGGGCAGTCACCGAGTTGAAGGTCGACTGTCATTTTGTATTTCAGTTCATTGTCAGTTGCTTTCAGGCAATCTTGAATACACTCGTTGATATCGCAAGGTTCGAACTCTTCTGAGCCTTGATGAGAGAGCTTTCTTAGATTTGCAACGATATCTTTAACTCTGCCTAAACCATTTATGGTGTCTTCAAGTAATTCAGGCGTGTCATCTCGAATAAACTCGAAATCATGCTCTTCTCGATGTTTTTTGTAGGCGGAGACACGCTCAATGTCAGATTGGCCTTCTTTGGTTATTGCGTCATCCATAGTAATCAGTGCATCAAAATAGTCTTTCAGTGTTGTTATGTTGCTAAGTGAAAAACCAACTGGGTTATTGATTTCGTGAGCGACGCCTGCAGCGAGCTGACCCAGTGAAGCCATTTTTTCTGATTGGATGAGCTGGGCTTGTGTTTTCTTCAATGTTTCAACGGTTGCCCGTAACTCGACGACATTGGCATAAAGCTCTCGAGATTTATCATCGAGTAATTGCTCTGCCATCTCTCTCGCGCGTTTTTCCCTTGCATAAGCTCGTTCGTAATTGATTGAGTCGCCCATAGGTTAATCCTTGAATTGGATGACCAGTTTGCATCTTTCAGCACCTTCATGCATGCATTCGGGATGTAGGATATTAACTTGACGCTCGAATTGTGCGGCAGCGCCTAAAATAAGCCCTTCTGCGGCATGACAGAGTTTACGTTTAGATTCATAGTACATGACTAAGTCACCGTCTTCTGTGTCGGCATATTCAAAAGTAGGGAGGTAGGCATCAGGATGGATGCGCTGTACTTCGACGTGAATAACAGAGTCTATAGCTAGCAAAAAGTCTCTTAAATTGTCAATCTCACCTACATTAGGCGGCATATTGGCGTAGAGCTTACCAAATAAAAACTGACCGAACGCCCTAACTAAATCAGGTGCGGGTAAGCCCGTTTTTTCTGCAAGCGCGCCTACTAGAGCAAATAATTCATCATCGTCATACTGTTGCCCTTTTGTATAAATACCATCTGACGCTGGTTGAACTTTGTCTAACATCTCATCCCAGGCAGCCATACCTTGTTGTTCAATCACGAGTTCAGAAAATGCTGTAAAAATAGAGCCTTGCATAGGTTATTCCTCTTGAGTTTGAGTGGGTTTCGCTTTTTTCACAACAACGACAGACAATGACTGTTGTTTATTCTTTTCGAATGCTTTGAGCTTCTCTATAGATGCGTCGGAAAAAATATGCCCCTCAGGTAGTATTAGCATATGATTGTCAGTATGTAGATTATTTTTTAGTATCATGCCGGGTTTAAGTTGATCTGGTGAATAGCCTTTTTCGATATCTGTGTTCGCCGTAAGCTCGGGATGGCTAAGCAATATGTCGATTACATCACCAGCATATTTGGTTCCTCGGCTCTTGTTCATTTCTATACGAATATGCTCAATATCTAACGTTTCTTCACTGAGTTTACCGGTTGCGAATCGCCAATAATCGCGCGCCACAGCGAGTATTTTTGCGCCTGTAGGTATTTGTATTTCAGTCAATTTATCAGGATAGCCAGACCCATTAGCATGTTCGTATTGGTTGATAAGAATTTCAGTGATTGATTGCATATGTGGTGCGGGCGATAAGATTGACTGTGCCATTTGTATCTGACTCAAAAAGAGTTTTTGCTGGTCATAAT
>CAZVDU010000146.1:0-10293 GCA_964625615.1 uncultured Pseudoalteromonadaceae bacterium
AGGTCATAACCCGATTCAGTGACAACTTTCATGCCGACTAAGTCTCGCCAATAAAATTCGTCTTCTGCTAGCTCTGGTAGCTGACTAGAAGCAATAGATATTTCGATATTCTTCAACAAATCTGCTGCGTCTCTATCATCAACACCGTCGAATTTTGCAACCAATCCCTTATTATGCGTTTTCCATTGGTCAATTTTCATTTCTTTGTTACCAGCTTTTTGTTCTAACAACCAAGGTCGATAGTCAAAAATACTTGCTGGTTCTTCGGTGTAAGATGTGATTTTGACCCAGCCTTTAACACCATAAGGTGCGCCAACTTTGCCAACAATCAATGTATCAGACGCGTTACTCATCTCACTACCTTCCACTTAATAAACGTGCTATTAAGCAGCTGCTTTCTTTGCATCTTTAACCAAGCGTGAAACACGGTCAGAAAGGCCTGCGCCAACTCCTACCCAATGCTCAACTCGACCCAAATCCAAGCGTAAACGCTCTTCTTGACCAGATGCTGTAGGATTAAAGAAGCCGATATTTTCAATGAATCGACCGTCGCGTGCATTGCGACTATCAGTAACCACTACTTGATAAAATGGACGCTTTTTAGCGCCACCACGCTGTAAACGAATAGTAACCATGTGTATGCCTCAAACTCGTGAAAGCGTTATCGTTAACTTAATACCTTCTCAATCCACACTAAAAGCGCAAATTTGAAGGCCGCAAAATTATACGGATTTCAAGCCAAAACGCAACGAATAAACATTCTTTTAGTGATAAACACACTCGAGATGAGGCTTGATTCAGTTAACTTCTGTTATATCTAGCAAAGTTGGTTAAAAAATTTTGACTTTTAACCAAAATAAGTCAGATAGTATGTATTACAAATTTTATAAGGAAGAAAAATATGTATTCCAAATCGCGACTTACAAACTTATTACTCGTTACTGTATTAGCTCTTTTGTTTTCTTTCCCAGCTTTTTCGTTTCAGAACCCCGATGGCAATAACAAAGAAGTAGAACAGATTACTATCTATGGGCAGCGAACTGTTTTCGAATTGAAAAGAGACATCAAAAAGAAGCAAAGAGTATTCTACAGACACTTTAACCAAGTCAATGATAGGAAGAAATTCGATGTTCTTTGTAAAAAACAAAGACGTAACTCCAGCCATTTTAGCGACCAAATTTGTGAGCCCAGATATATAAAAACAAAACGAGCAAGAACAACATCAGCGAATGGCTTTGCTGGAGATTCAAATTTTAGCTTCGCTAGACTTCCTTCTCTAGGTCAATTAAAACAATCCCATTACTCAGACAAAGACGGGTTTTTCGGGCATATGAAAAAAATACTCGATAACAACCCTGACTTGGCTGAAGAGTATATTGATTTGCTGAACCTAACTAACGCCTATGAACAGAAAAAGCTATCTAGAAAGTAACGCCTGAATAAGCAAAAGTTTAGTCCAAATTACATGATTAAAAAATGAACTTTAGGTCAACAACATCTCTTTGGGCTGAGAGGTATTAATTATTTGACTTTTGAGGTAAGGATAATAATATTAATTTACGAAAAATTTAGTATCAAGGAATAGAAATATGTTTTATAATACTTTATTGCGAAGCTTAAGCATAATTATACCCACCGCTCTAATAGCTTTTTCATTTTCTTTTCCTACCCTATCTTCACAAGCCGATGAGAACCCAGCCAATTACAAGCCGGACATTGAGAGGATTGAGGTATACGGGCAAAGAAGCCTTCGCTTATTAAAAAAAGAAATAAAATTAAAAAGCAAAGAGTTTTTTAAAGCATTCAATAACTTTAATGACGTAAACCGGTTTGGGATTGTTTGCATAAGAAAACAGCTAGCTGGCACTAATTTCAAAGAAAGGGTTTGCGAGCCTCGTTTTGTCAGGACAAATCGCGCTCAACTCACTGCAACCCGCTATTTTAGTAATGACCCTAGTTCAGTGTCAGGTGTGTCACTTAGCCCTGAATCGGGAGGAGGCAACCTACCTCCTGCAGCCTTATCAAGAATTGTCGCATTAAGTGATATAGCTAGAATCGCTGCGTCTCAAAACAAAAAATTCTATGAGCATGTTGCAAAATTGATGAAAGAGAACCCTGAACTCATAGAGAAGTATCAAGAGATCCTTGACCTACAAGCTGCATTTGCATACAAAAAAGCTAACAAATAACCGACTAAATGCTCCGATGAGGCAATAAAAAACATTTTTATGAAGAATCAAAGCCGAGTTAATAAAAAATCTCGGCTTTGACTAAAAACTAACGCCCGGGGAACATCCCTCCTGGTCCTCCGGGAGGCATCATACCTTGCATGTTGCGCATCATTTTCTTCATGCCACCACCTGACATTTTCTTCATCATTTTTTGCATTTGCGTAAACTGTTTGAGCAGTCGATTAACATCCTGAATTTGCGTACCAGAGCCCGCCGCTATTCGGCGCTTACGAGAACCTTTAATAACATCAGGCTTTTGACGTTCTAATGGTGTCATCGAATTAATAATGGCTTCCATCTGATTAAACTGCTTATCATTCGCTTGATCTTTTACTTTAGCAGTCATGTTACCCATTCCAGGTAACTTATCCATCATGGACATCATACCGCCCATATTGCGCATTTGCTCAAGTTGCTCTTTAAAATCTTGGAGATCAAAGCCCTTCCCTTTTTTGACCTTAGTCGCAAGTTTAGCCGCTTTTTTCTTATCAACTTTGCGCTCGACTTCTTCAATCAAGCTAAGAACATCTCCCATGCCTAAAATTCGAGATGCTACACGTTCAGGATGGAAAGGTTCCAACGCATCAACTTTCTCACCAATGCCCAAGAATTTAATAGGCTTACCGGTAATCTGACGCACAGATAACGCAGCACCACCACGCGCATCGCCATCAGTCTTTGTTAATACCACCCCCGTAAGAGGTAAAGCTTCATTGAAAGCTTTTGCTGTATTGGCAGCATCTTGCCCCGTCATAGCATCAACAACGAACAAAGTCTCGACAGGATTTACAGCTTTATGTAATTGCTGAATCTCTGCCATCATAGCTTCATCTACGGCTAAACGGCCCGCTGTATCAACGATCAATACGTCGAAGAACTGTTTACGTGCATGTTCAATAGCAGATTCAGCAATAGCAATTGGTTGTTGTAAGGCACTCGACGGGAAGAACTCAACCTCAATTTCTTCTGCTAAGGTTTGTAGCTGTTTAATTGCTGCCGGTCTGTATACGTCAGCACTTACAACTAACACTTTTTTCTTTTCACGTTCTTTTAAGTAACGGCCAAGTTTCGCGACACTGGTTGTCTTACCTGCTCCTTGTAAGCCGGCCATAAGGACAACAGCAGGAGGTTGAGCTGATAGGTCTAGGCGTTCATTCGCCTCTCCCATTACTGCAACTAATTCAGCTTGGACTATTTTTATGAAAACCTGACCAGGATTTAAGCTTTTAGTAACTTCAGTACCAATAGCTCGCTCTTTAACTTTGCCAATAAATTCACGTACAACAGGCAAAGCAACATCAGCTTCAAGCAACGCCATGCGAACTTCGCGCAAAGTTTCTTGAATATTGTCTTCGGTTAATCGACCTTTGCCACTGATATTTTTGAGCGTTTTACCAAGACGCTCAGTCAAGTTTTCAAACATATTAACTGCGAAATAAAGGAATGATGCTTAAATTATATCGCAATAATCTCTACATTAATAACAGCAATTTACTGGACGACCTTTGGAATTCATTTCGATACGCGCTAACATCCCAGATTAATTCGTGTTTAAACATTGCCAATCATGTTATCGACATCTTTTTCAATTATTAGTGTTATCAGTTTAATCGTTTATATTGCTGCTGCGATTTTGTTACTCAGACGCTTTTCAAAACATATAACTGAGCGGCACCCGCTGTCATTGCCTCTTGCTGGAGTAGCACTTGGCACTCACCTATTTGTGCTTGTGATGTCTATATTTCTCGAGCCTGGGCAGAACATGAGTATCATAAATGTTGCCTCACTCATTGCTTGGTTGATAAGTGCAAGTATGACTGTTGCTTCATTATATATGACGACAGCTATGTTATTACCTGTTGTCTATGGGTTTGCCAGTGTCATCATATTATTGAAACTCTTTATCCCTGACATTTATATAATGCAGGTATCCGCGCAGCCCTCACTCGTATTACATATCACATTGGCGTTGTTGGCTTATGGCTGTTTAATGATAGCGCTGCTGTACGCTTTGCAATTGGGATATATCAATGCACGTTTAAAACAAAAACAGACATCTCTTGTTGCGTCTCCTTTACCTCCTCTTATGGAAGTAGAAACTATTTTATTTAAAATTTTAACGGTGGGTACTATCTTGCTAAGCCTGTCGTTAATAACAGGATTCGCATTTTTAGAGGATATGTTTGGTCAACATCAAGTCCATAAAACAGTATTATCCGTCGCCGCATGGATAATCTTTGCAACATTGTGTGTCGGGCACTATCGATTCGGATGGCGTGGAAAACCAGTCATTGTAGCCAACATTGTTGCTATGTCTTTATTCACGTTAGCTTATTTTGGTAGCCGTTTTGTTAAGGAGGTTTTATTAAGTTGAGAAACAAAACGTATCTAATGAAATTGGTATTCAATCTAAACTCAGTTAATATAAATGGTATTGAAACTTTACCCACGGCAATCCACAAGGGAACCACTTAGTTGGACGACATATCTTTAAGTACATTGCTTAGCGCACTCGGTATACTTATTCTTCTTTCAGCCTATTTTTCAAGCTCAGAAACAGGGTTAATGTCGATTAATAGATATCGGCTTAAACACCTTGAATTAGAAGGACATAAAGGCGCGAAAAGGGTCCAAAAGCTCCTCGATAAGCCGGATAGACTTATTGGGTTAATCCTCTTTGGAAATAACTTAGTAAACGTTGCGGCCTCTTCTTTGGCAACAGTTATTTGCGTGAGGTTATTTGGTGATCTAGGCATTATTATTGCCACATTTGCATTAACTGTCATATTACTTATATTTGCAGAAGTAACGCCTAAAACGCTCGCTGCTTTATATCCAGAAAAAGTCTCTTTCCCAAGCTCTTTTATTTTGACAATCTTGCTTAAGATACTATACCCCTTTGTTTATACGCTGAACCTCATCACCAACGGCGTTTTAGCACTTTTTGGCATTCGCCCCAACGATGGTAATTCACAAAACTTAAGCAAAGAAGAACTACGAACCGTCGTCTACGAAGCTGGAGCGATGATCCCCAAGCAATATCAGGATATGTTAGTTGGGATACTAGATTTAGAAAAAGTAACTGCTGAAGATATTATGATCCCTCGCAGTGAAATAATCGGTTTAGACATTAACGACGATTGGAAAGATATTCAGAAACAGCTCACGCATTCACAACATACGCGCTTGTTATTATACAGAGACTCAATTGATGATGCTGTTGGCTTTATTCATGTCCGTGATGCATTGAGATTGCTCTCTAAAGATGAGTTTACTAAAGCAACTTTATTAAGAGCGGTAAAGGAGATCTATTTCACACCTGAATCGACACCTTTACATACTTTAATGTATAAATTTCAAGCTGCAAAAGAGCGTATAGGCTTAGTTGTTGACGAGTATGGTGATATTCAAGGCTTAGTAACCCTAGAAGATATCTTAGAAGAAATTGTTGGAGAATTTACCACCTCTATTATCCAAGGTGGTAACAAAGAAGCACATGTGCAACAAGATGGCAGTGTGCTGGTCGATGGTAGTGCCAATGTAAGAGAATTAAACAAAGATTTTAATTGGTCTTTCCCTACTGAAGGTCCTAAGACTATTAACGGCCTTATCGTCGAATATTACGAAGATATTCCGCAAGCAAGTTTAAGTTTTCGACTGGCTGGTTACCCAATAGAAATTATTGAAATGAATGGAAACATGGTTAAAACAGTCAGAGTTCAACCCCAATACTATGTTGACCCATCAGAACCAGTTGATGATTAAAACAATATTCAGTTTGCTTTATGTGCTTCGTTGACGATTTTCAAGGATTTGACGTTTTGCCTTCTCAACAGTTTCATTTAAATCGGACAAACGATTAAATATTCCAGCCAACTCTTCGTCCATAACAAGGTCAGATTGTTGAACGTGATTTTCTAAAATTTGCTGTAAGTACGCAGGCAAATTTATGCTCGACATAACCTATACCGTTTCCATTGAATATTTGACCTCTCTAATGACTTTTTATCGGACAAGAGACGGCATAACATTAGTGAAAACTTTAAATAAACTAATATCGAGCATAAGTACCGTTATTTTAAGCGTTGTGTTGTTCGTAAGGAGCTAATCGGGTGCAGAAAACCCGACTAATCTACCTACACTTAAAGTGGGATCATAATCTATCTCAGCAATTGCAGCGGTAGGAAACAATATAGCGCCTACATCTTCGCACAATATATCAACTAAATAACTAACAAGAGGCATATGGCTGACAATAAGTACAGATTGAAGATCGTCATTCAACAGCCAACTATCCAACAACTTCTGTACTTCTTGAGGACGGCTACTTGGCAGGATCTTATTTGAAGATTTAACCTGGAGACATTCAATTGACTTCTCAACTTCATCATAGGTTTGCTGTGCACGTTTGTATTCACTGACCCAAACACCGTCTAATCGATAACGTTGGATACTCAGCCTTTTTCCAGCGTTAAATGCTTCAAACTTTCCTCTTTCATTCAGATCTCGTTGTGAGTCAACATGGGTGTGTTGCTCAGCTTCACCGTGCCGCATTATGTAGAGACGCATCAATTAACTTCTACTTACTGTTGTCAGAAGGGATTAACTTTCCAATCATAATAGAAGAATTTTCGCAGTATTCCATATAAAAATCCTATACTTGTGCAAATTTACGTTATGCTGAATGTTACTTTAATCATTTACCCCAAAGACACATGACGGTAATTGTCAGTTCATACGATAAAAGGCGCTATTCTCCAACCACTTTAAGTAATGGGTTGGAGGTATTGATCGTTGAAGACGATACGACGAAAAAGAGTGCTGTCTCAATGACTGTAGCTGCTGGGCATTTTAACGATCCGTCTGATTGTCCTGGTTTAGCGCACTTACTCGAACACATGATGTTCATGGGATCAGAATCCTTCTCAGAACCAAACCATTTAAATAACTTCCTTAATCATCATAATGGTCAGGTAAATGCTTGGACTGGTACAGAACATACTAATTATTATTTTGATTGTGCAACCCAAGCCCTACCCGATGCGATTCATATCTTCGCCAATATGCTGCTCAAACCATCTTTGACGTTGGAAGCAATCACCAAAGAAAGCCAATCGATTCATGCGGAATTTGAACTAAAGCTAAAAGACGACCTACGCCGCCTATACCAAGTACATAAACAAACGTGCAATCCAGCGCATCCATTCAGTAAGTTTTCAGTTGGTAATCGACATGTATTTGAGCGCTTCTCAGTTGAAGAGCTATCCGTAAAACTAAGATTATTCCATCACCAGTGGTATAACGCTAATCATTGCAAACTATGCGTCATCACTAGTTTGCCGTATGAAGAAGCAAAAGCAACACTAGCAACAAATTTTGAAAAACTACTTGTTGGCCCCAAAAAATGTACAAAAACCCTGCCGACGCTTTACTTACCAGAACAAATTGGTATTCAGATCGGTATTAAACCAATCAAAGAAGCCAAGCGTCTTATTGTCACATTTGTATTTCCTGGCGTACATCAACACTACCGCAGTAAGCCGCTAGATATCATCAGCGCCATGTTAGGCGATGAAGGTTCTGGTAGCCTGCTTTCCTATTTTAAAGCAAAGGGTTGGGCAACTAATCTATCAGCTGGCAGTGGCATAGACGGGGCCAATTTCAAAGATTTTAATATTAATTTGCAACTGACCTCACAAGGACTCAATCATAAAGACGATATACTGAGAACGCTTTTCCAGTATATTGACATGATGAAAACTGAAGGAATGGAGCATTGGCGCGTTCAAGAAAGGGCTGACCTCAATAAACTTGCCTTCGATTTCCGTGACAAAGAAAAGCCGTTAGACTATGCAATGCATCTATCAACAGCAATGCATCACTACCCGTTAGAACACACCATTATTGGCGATTATATACTAGATAAGCCAAATATCGCTTTAGCAACGTCGATGCTTGATCTTATGATACCCCAGAATATGCGAATAAAGCTTATTCATGATGGATTGGAGACTGACCAGACCGCAGAATGGTATGGCACGAAGTTCCGTGTAGATCCAATTACGCCAAAGAGACTAGAAGCATTGTCAAAGATAGAGTCGATTGATGCGTTAAAACTGCCTAAAAAAAATCCCTTTGTTGTCACCCGAATACAACCCTATGATTTAGAAAACGGACAGACCACACCAACACTGCTTAACCAATCAAATGGATTTCGCTTTTGGTTTGGTCAAGACAGTGATTTCAGGTTGCCCAAGGGCGATCTTTATATGAGTTTTGAATCACCAATCCAAACCTTCGAACCAGAAATTGTCGTCCTGCGCTCCCTTTGGGTAGCAATATGCCAAGAACAGTTCCATCAAAAGTATTATCAATCAACCACTGCCGGCTTAAATGGATACTTGTATACACATCAAGGTGGCTTCTCAATTCACACCAATGGCTTCTCAGACAAACAGATCCCCTTAGCCAAATTACTGATAGAGCATATTCACACAAGCTCTGTAGACTCAACATTGTTTGAGCAGATTAAGGCAAAACAAACTCAATCATTAAAGAATAGCTTGTTAAACAAACCGCTTAACCTGTTGTTTGGTCATTTGTCAGTCTTGTTACAAAGAAATACTTTTTTATCTGATGACAAATTACCCATACTTAATCGCGTAACACCTGAGGATATTCAAAACTTCAAAGATTCAGCCGTTAACCAATATCAGTTAGAAGCTTTATTGTTTGGTGATTGGCGAAGAAAAGAAGCAACTGAATTTAGCAACTGGATATACGACAATTCTAAACAGAAGCTCGTAGGGGGTGACAAAGTAACAAGAGACGTTACAGATTTACGTCAGGAATTTGAGTATTTTATTGACGTCTACAGCCCAATGGATGAAGCGGCCATCGTTGTTTACTATCAAGCACAAACAGAACAACCTCTCGATACAGCATTATTTATTTTAGCGGAACAAGCACTATCAGCGCCTTTCTTCAACCATATACGAACTGTCAAACAATTAGGGTATGTAGTCGGGAGTGGCTATTTCCCTTTTAATCAGCACCCAGGCATTGCCTTCTACATTCAATCTCCCAATGCCAATGTTGATACCCTATATAACGAAACTATCAGCAGTTTAAAAGAGTTTAATAAAGCGTTGTTAAGCTACCCTGAAGATCAATGGTTATCGATGAAACATTCTGTTATCAACCAACTTTCGGATAAAGACAGCAATCTATCTATAAAATCACAACGGCTTTGGGTATCCGTTAGTCAAGGCGACCTGAATAACTCGCACAGGGCCGCTGTTATAAGATCAATAGAAAGTATTGAATTAAAAGACCTCGCACAACACTGTTACAATATGTTAGAAAGCCCAGAGATTGGACGAATCGTCTTATACTGCCGCGGTAAAGATAAGACAAAACCGCAGATCCCAGGTGCTGAAATTAATGACATTCGTACCTTCAAGTCTCAAGCGAGTTATATTCGATAAATACGCCTTTAAGTCCCTAATCCTTTGACATACATAGCCAAATGATTTAGTTTTTACTGACTGTGTGACTGTGTGTATAAAATCAAACCTCTGGTTATTTTTTATACACAATAATAATAAAATAAAAATTCCCACACATTGAAGGTAATATAAACGGTGTATTTTGATTCTCGGATTAGTTGTGTATTCAGCTAATCTAGCTGTAAGAACAATGTTAGGTTTATTTTTTCTGACTGTTTTGTTGTTAAGCTCAACAGATACAGAAGCAAATATTGCCGACATTCAATTCAAAAATCTGACCACAGCTGATGGTCTCTCAAGCGACTCTATAACGGATATTGCTGAAGACGGCGACGGCTATATTTGGGTAGCTACTTTTGATGGCCTCAATCGTTACGATGGCTATACCTTCAAACAATACAAACATGAACCTGAAAAACCAAACTCACTACCCGATCAATTCGTTAGGCAACTCTTTGTAGATAATACGGGTTTATTGTGGGTAGTAACACATAATGGCTTAGGCCGATATAATCCTGATAAAGATAACTTCGACGTTTTTAATCAAGAAAATA
>CAZVDU010000147.1:0-10274 GCA_964625615.1 uncultured Pseudoalteromonadaceae bacterium
GGATAATAGCTTTGATTAAGCTCCATCAAGGCTAGAGCGTCTTCTTTAAGCCCTTGCCTCAACAAATTATCAGAAAAGCTGGGTAATACCGAAATACCAAAATTATAGGTATGGCTGCCGTAATACTTCTCCCTTAATTCACTATATTTATTTATCGCTGCATTAGGCTCACCAGATGCGAGTGCTTGGTTAAGCGCGTCTTCTATCAACAAAGGTTTTTGTTGACCTCTATGACAAGAAACGCAGCGTACCATAACTCTATCTTCGTTCTTTTCGTCAACTTGATTAAGCTTGGGCACAAAGCTTTGGTTGATTTGATCCACCATTTGCAGCATTAGCCGAGCTTTCTCTTTCATAGGTTTGTCGTCTGCTGCAAAGTCATAGCTTGAAAGTGGCTTTCCTTCTTCACCAACGTGACATGTGGTGCAGCGAATACCTAAACCGAGAGCAAATCCACGCATAACGCTGGACAAGTCTGCCGGGCTTATATCTTCAGGTAATACGGTAAGGTTCTTAGGGTTATCAAAGACCTTACTCTGTGCCGTAACATAGTGACTGAATAGGGTTAGTATCAGTGTGATAATGATAAGGAGTATTTTTTTTAGCGTCATTTCATATCTTAGTGATGTTATGAATAACTCAAAGTTTAATGATTAGCTCGATGTTATGGGTCCAGACTATGCCAAGGAATTGTCAGGAAATTGTCAAATACGCCTCTTTCTGTAAAGAATACGCTGGTAATTCCAGATGTTCGCTTTAGGATTAATAACATGCAAGTGCGTTATTCCAGATTAAAGCTCATCAGTGTTACCGGCGGATTGCTGGGAGCATGCCTTATCATTTTGTTTGGTTTGGCTTGGCAAGCTGTTCAGGCAACACGTGCACACTACGCGATTAGCGAAAATATCCTAAGAGAGTATGCTGTCCTCATCTTGAATGAGTATAGTCGCCGGATAACACAAGATGTTGGCTACAGAGGATATTTTGAGACTATCTCTGAAATACGAGAGCGATATCAAGAGTCCTATGTAGCTGATTTAACATTAACGTCAAAAAATGCTGACCTTGTCAGTCATACTGTTCTATTTAAAGAAAATGTGTTGTCAGTTTTTAAAGTAGATGAATCCGGCCCGTCAAAAAACATCACAAGGTTGTTAGACCAGGCGTTGCTTACGTCACTCTCTGAACTCGATAAAAGATCCCTTGATAGGAGGCCTTTCCATGCGCTTCATCTTATTGGAGCTGCACCTCAAACCCTTATTTTTACCCTGTTAAATGATGATGTTGTCGGCTTTATCGTTGATAAAGAAGCACTAAAAAAGCAATTTGCTAATAGTTTTGCACGAGCCCCTTTATTTCCACAGTCTCTTGCTAACGGCAAGTTAACCAATGACTTTATTGGTATCTCTGTATCTTTGGTGGATGGTTCTCAGTTTGATCAATATGGGTTCAATAATCACGTTCCTCTAGTGAGCAAAGTGATGCAGGATGAGTACGGTGGTATTTTTAAAGGCATGACTATTGGTGTGTCTATCAACCCAGCTATTACTCGAGATCTCATTATGGGAGACAGGCCTATCCTTAGGCTCCCGCTTATCCTTATAGCATTTGTTGTGGCTGCTGGTCTCTTGCTTATAGCAATTCAACAAATGAGACGCGAGCGCGCATTGATTGGTATGCGGAATCGTTTTATAGCCGAAGCGTCTCATGAATTACGTACGCCCTTGACGCAAATTCGACTATTTGCAGAGACGCTAATGCTCGACAGAGCTAAAGATGAAGCCGCTAAAAATAAAGCGCTGTCTATTATTAATAGAGAAGCGCAACGTCTAGGCTACTTAGTTGACAATATCTTATCCTTTTCACAAAAAGCAAGCAGACGAAAAATCACACTGGAAGAAGAGAATATAGGTGACATTGTGGTTGATGCTGCTGATGAGTTAGAGCTTATGGCTGCTCAATTGGGGTGCACGTTTAATTTAGAAATTCATGATGTCAGCTGTTTGATCGATCGAGGTGCTTTGTATCAGATATTAATCAACTTGTTCGATAATGCGTTAAAGTACGGTGGTAAAAATCAGTTGATTACCGTGCGAGTGCGCAAGACCAGCGACGCTGCTGTTATCTATGTGATTGATCAAGGAGCCGGTGTTCCCGAAGAAGAACGAGATAAAATATGGCGAGACTTTTATAGACCGGATACACATAATGAAACTGGTGTTGGTATAGGCTTAAGCATAGTGCGAGAGCTGGCAAAGCAAATGAAGGGCGAATGTTATCTTGAACCCATGGAGTTGGGAGCTTGTTTTGTGTTGTCGTTTCCTTTGATGGACGGTCTGATACATCAAGGTGCTGTAGAGGCTGCGCAATGAGCCATATCCTCGTTGTTGAAGACAACACTGATTTGGCCTACGGATTACAATCTAATTTAACGATAGAAGGGCATGATGTTTCAGTTGCAGCTGATGGCGGAAATGCTATCCAAACGCTTCAAAGCCACTCGCCTGACTTAATCATCCTTGACCTCATGCTACCAGATACGGATGGTTTTAGTTTACTGAAGGTTATTCGAGAAGAATTGCCCGATGTGTTAGTGCTCATTTTAAGTGCTCGCGGACAAGAGATAGACAAAGTTACGGGGTTAAAGCTAGGCGCTGACGATTATCTGACAAAGCCGTTTGGTTTAATGGAATTGCTAGCCAGAGTTGAAGCTTTATTGCGACGGCAAGAGCTTAAACAGCATCAGGAAGAACCGGACGGAACTCCCATCCTGTTTGGGCAAATCGAAGTAAACCCGCTTTCTCGTTATGTCTGTCGTAATCAGCAAAAAGTTGAACTAACACCTAAAGAGTTTGATTTGTTATTGGCGTTGATACGCTCAGCTGGAAAGGTTAAATCACGGATTGAGTTATTGCAGGTGGTTTGGGGACATCAAGCGCATGTGGAGACTCGTACCGTCGATACGCACATTGGAGAGTTGCGTAAAAAGCTGGAAGAGGACCCAACAGATCCGCAGTTTATCTTAACATCAAGAAAGAAAGGCTACTGGTTTAGAACTTGACGGTGTTTTGGTAAGAGCATCCGATGCGCCAGCTAGGAAGCGCATCGGATGTATTAATGGAACTAACTTCTTTTAATTCTCATTAAGTAAGTCAGGTAAACAAACCCGCATCCTAATAACGAGGCACCAAACTCAATTTTTGAGAATAAAGTTTTGGTCATCAAAAAACCGACAGAGTCGATTTCACGAATGTTGTATGTACTTGACCGAATTGCAAAGCTGAAATAATCTTTTAATGTTTCAATGATCACCCCATGCGATAAGTTAAAGTAATTAACAACAAAGGCTTCAGCCAAAATAAGAATACCTACTGGCAGTACCGCCCACAAGAAAGGTACTTTATTGGCAAACATCGACGCTAGCATAAGCCAAGCGAATACTGGGAACATCCATATCGCGTAAGGAATGATGTTTATCCATTGCGCGGCTACTGATGTAAGAATATCCGAGCCGCCCCATAAGCCCCAAAGCGCAATATCGTAACCTACCGATAAGACAACACAGGCAATAAAGGCAAGGATGAGAATAAACACTAATGTTGCCGTTGCTGCCAGCATAAAAATAGCGGGTATAACAAAAGCACCGTGGCTCAGTTTTACTAAAACAGATTGCGCATCAGATACAGGCATCGAACGCCAAAAGTAAGCAGATAAGTCACGCCTTTCGTCGAACAAGCAACTCGCGAAATACTGAACTTGTAGGATAAGTGCGACTAACACAAAAGGTGTAAATAAGCCGAGTACAGCCGCTTGAAGGCCTTTGTCGAGATAGTGTGACTCTCTAACCTCTTGCAGCTCTACCAAGTGATCCATAATGTTTGCGTATTGATAGTCCTGAAGTAGCATAAACTGGATAATAGGTAATACAAGTATCACGATACCAACAATAATGGGGATCCAAAAAAGTGTCTTCTCGTACTCCCAAATTTCTTTTTTGAAGCTTGTTGTAATTTGTAATGTGTTCATGCCTCTTGCTCCTGTGTCATAACACCCACAAAAACGTCAGCTAATGTTGGTGTGGTGATATTGCCCAGCGCTTCCAGTTTGCTGCTATCTGCATTGTCAAATAAGAGGGTAGTTAGGCCCATCATACTATTTGAAAACAAAGGATTGAGTGATTTTGCTTCTTCAGCTTTATCATTGGTAACAGCCAATAACTTGAAGCGTTCTCGAATATTGTCAACGTTCTCAGAGATAACAATACGGCCGTCCCGAATAAAGGCCACATCCGTTAAAAGGTGTTCAATTTCCTCTATTTGATGTGTTGTGATCACTATGCACTTATCGTCGTTGTAGAAGTCTTCAAGCAAGTGATTGTAGAACTGCCTGCGAGTCAGGATATCCAATCCTAAGGTTGGTTCATCTAAAACCAGCACTTTCGCATCTACGGCTAATATCAACGCAAGATGTAGCTGAGTGACCATACCTTTCGAGAGCGCTTTCACACGGTCTTTAAACCTGATATTGGTTTTTTTCAGAAAAGCCTCAGCTTTTTCTCGGTCAAAGTTGGGGTGAGCGCCTTGCATGTAAGTCAATGCCTGGCTCACTTTTAGCCACTTCGGTAAAACAGCAACGTCAGCAATGTAAGCAACATCATTCAGCATGACTTCGCGTTGCTTTGCGGGGTTATGGCCGAGCACATCTATTGAACCTTCAAAACTGGTAAGTCCTAGCAATGCTTGTAGACAAGTTGTTTTACCCGCACCATTTGGGCCGACTAAACCCAGTATCTGACCTGGCGCTACATTTAAGCTTACGCCTTTTAGAACATGCTTGTCCTGATATGACTTGTTCAGGTCCTTAATGGAGATTAATGATGTCATAATTGATTCTCCTTAAGGGGTTCAAGCAATTGCTCAGGTGATAATTTGAGCCGCGATATCTGTTGTACGATGGCCGGCCATTTAGTTGAAAGGAAGTGCTCTCGCTCTCTGTCCATCACTGTCTCTTGCGCGCCGTTTAATACGAAAAGCCCTTTACCACGCTGTTTCTCAACAATGTTTTCATCTTGTAGCATCTGATAAGCCTTAGATATCGTTATTGGGTTTAACCTATATTCGGCGGCGACAGCTCTGACCGAGGGCAGAGCTTCTCCTTCTTTGATGTTGCCATCTATGATTCGCTCCACAACTTGTTGGTAGAGCTGAATATAAATGGGTGAATCTGCATCCCATTGCATTGTCATGCTGGACACTCCTCGCTAAGGTATTGATGCGGTATATGGTGTTATATATCACCAGCACACTTGATGCAAATTTCTAAATGTAACAAAGTCTTTTTCTTAATCCGAGATTTGTACAGTGTTATTTGTAAAAATGAATTAAATCAGTATGTTAGGTGAGGCTGCTTAATGAGCTGAACGCTTCATTAAGTGAGTACGTATTAGGTGTATTTAATCAGATGGTTTAGCTATAAGCTATTGGCTTCTTCTATTTTTTGCAGTAACCAGTCTGTTACTTCTTGTTCATCATTAGAGAAAAAGTAGGGTAGTTTGGCTTTTTGGTATATTTCTCCCCAAAAGTGCTCTATCGCATTCTCATATTCAACATCTTTAAATACGACGCCTGTTGCGACTATCTCAGTGTTTTCGGTAACATGTCTAACGGTCTCGAGCATAAAAGCTCTGGCTTCTGGAGGGAATAAAGGTAAGCCACCAAGTATGACTAAGCTGGCCCAAGGTTGGCCTGCAAGCTTTTCTCTGTAAGGTGCAACTACTTCACGGTATTGTTGTGCCATTTCAACATTTGCAGGGCCTTCTCCATTGATGACTAAAAGTCGATCGCGGACAGAAACCTTAAATGCTCCGTGAACAGGGAAATTATAATAGGTCAAAGTGCTCCTTCATACTGTATTACTGCGATGTTTGCTAGTTATCCATTCATAAAGCATAGTCCAGATTTTAAAAACTGGATATAAAACTATACTGTTACATCTTTTAGTAACGAAGTGAGTTTTGTTGCACCTGCCTGCATTTTATTACTTTGCTCAGACGTGTGTTGGGCTTCAACAATAGTACGCCCGGAGATTGCTTGAATGCTCTCAATATGCTCATTGATGCTATCTGCAACCTGTTCTTGTTCTTTGGTGATATTAACAATGTCGTGATGCATATCGTTCATTTTCGCAATAGAATCTATAATGGCGTTGAGAGATTCGCCGGCTTTTCTTGCGTTATCAACGTTTTCATTGGCCAAATTTTGACTGCTCTCCATAACGCCAACGGCATTTTTGGCATCACTTTGCAGCGTTTCTATAATGGCGTGGATTTGTTCAGTTGCTTCTTGAGTGCGGCCTGCCAATGTCCTAACTTCGTCCGCAACGACCGCAAAACCTCGGCCATGCTCACCGGCACGTGCAGCTTCTATAGCAGCATTCAAAGCAAGCAAGTTAGTTTGATCAGCTATAGAGGTAATAACATCGACCACTTCACCAATATCGGTACTGTTCTGTTGTAGTTTTGATGTTACCTCTACGGCTTCAGAAACACCTGATGCTAATTGATTGATGCCCTTTAGCGATTGATCGACAATCTCTCTTCCTGACTCGGCCTCTTTGTCGGCTTCTACTGCAATGCCTTCAACTTGTTCTGCAACAGAATTGAGTGCCTGTAACATACTGCGGGTTGCTGATGCGACTTCTTGTGTTTGGTTTTCTTGATTTTGTACTGACTCATTGTTTTGTTTTGTTCGTTCTGAGAGGCTTTCAGCAGATGCTGAGATTTGCAGCATTTGATCGGTCATTTCTCGAATAAGTTGGGCTATCTTTTGCGCCATGGTGTCGAAACTCTGAGAAACTCGTGACCACTCATCTTTGCTATCTATATTAATTCGGGCAGAAAAATTATTGGCAGCGAGCTTATCAGCCATACCGGTGAGTGCAGAAAACTTCTCAGTCATGGCTCGGTAAAAGCCAAGGAACAAATAACCAGCAACCAATAAGACAGATGTATTTAACAACACCAGTAATAACTCGTAACGCCGTTGAGCACTAATATAATCCTCGACTTGTGTTACAAGCAGGCGTCTATTTTCCGTATACAGTGCATCGATACTTTCCCTAGCGGAGGACGCTAATTCACTGAACTCCTGCTCTCTGGCTTCAATGCTATCAGGGTCGAGGATTTTATCTTTAATCAGCATACTGAGATTAACCAAGCTGGCTAAAGCGGGTTCACTATACATACTAATAGATGCACGCATATCAGCGTCAGCTTCGAATACTTTATTCAAAGAGCGCGTCATATTCTGTTCTTCTACGAGTAGTTGTTCCTGTTGACTGGCTAGCGCCAGGTAGCTGTCCGGTGTAAAGCGATTGCGAAATATAACACTGCTTGCTGTGTCGTCACTTTTTGCGACCAACTCTGATAGGACAGGAATACGCTCAATGGCTAAGCTAACCATATAAAAGCTCGCTAAGCTTTCTGATAACGTCAGATCAGTTTCGTCTGCTACATCGCGCATACCACCCATAAGTATGGTTAGTATATCGGTATGCCTCTTATCTCTAAACGCTGAGCGCATCTCCAGCGAATTATCTCTCAGTGTCTGCCATTCTCCATGTACGCTCAGTAAATCAAAACTTGAAGGGTTGGGCAGGTCATTATGGAGTGTAATGAGCTTGTCGAATAGTGCGTCAACTTTTGCCTGTTGGGCGGTGACTTCCTCGGCGGTGCTTAGATCAAAAGTATAGCGCGATGCTAATGTTCTTAAATGTGTTACTTCAGTGATAAGGGGAACGGCTTGGTTCATGTAATTTAAGCCATTTAACTTCTTTTGTGAGACTTTAATTGTTTTATTGACCGCAGAGCCAACTTGAATATTAATAACACCAATAGGAATAAGAAAAACAATTGTTATAATAATAAACTTCTTAGCTAAACTAAGTGAATTCATTAATTTAACAGCAGGCGATAACCAATTACTCATCGAAGCTCTCCATTGTTTTTAATACTGCAAGCTATGCTTTAGAAGCACAACTTCAAGCCCTATATAATAATGATTTAGCGGACTCTTTGATTATAGTTTCATTATCAAAGTGAGAGTAATATTGATATACAAAGTAGTCAAAGAGTATTCTTTAAGAGCTGCATAATAATCAATTTGATGTTAGTTAATATTACACAGCTATATTTTTTGAAAAAACTTTAATATGAAAAGAAATTGTAATTGAACGTAAAGCTTTGACAATAATATCTATTTTATCTTGTTTTGATGACCAATAAAAAGGTGTCATCATGAGCAGATGCCTACGATCTTCTAATCGGCTTAAGTTAACTTTGTAAGCTAATATTTCCTGATGTTGCAACATAAAATCTGGGATGTCGAGACTGCTCACGGAATGTTCCTCTGGTGTACTATAAATCTGCTCTTTCATTTCTTTTAGATGCTCTGCTCCGGGTGAAACCTGAAGCCAAATACCATCATCAGAGATTACTCTGGATACTTCGTTTGAGTTGGATGGGGCGAATACTTGTAAGAATGCGTCTACTTCGTTTGACGCTAAGGGTAAATTAGCATTACTTGCCACTGCAAATTTGCATTCTTTATATTTTTTTGCCGCTTTCTGAATTGCATTTTTGGAGATGTCACTACCACCTGAACTGAGTGATAAGCCTTGTTCTTTTAAAGACTGATGAATGTGATTAAGGTAGTACCCTTCACCGCAACCAATATCGTAAAGGGTTATGTCCTGACTTTTGGTAAAGTGCCCTTGAATAAGAGAAGAGAGTTTATCTGCCAGTGGAAGATAATGATTCTGCTCTAGAAATAACCGTCTGGCGTTGATCATTTCTTTGTTGTCACCAGGCTCTTTCGTTCGTTTTTGATTAGCGAGCAACAGATTAACGTAACCCTCTTTGGCGATATCGAAACGATGATTGTTACTGCATGCCCAACTGGAAGTTTCAGTCGTTAAAACACTTTGGCACTTAGGACATACCCACATAAGAAACTCAATGACAGAAAGTATAGGTGTAGTTTATCAGAACATAACCTCGAACATTGATGATATAAATCAATGTTATGATAGAAAAGTGTTTTTAAAAGTATCCTTTTCTTACTACAGGCATCATATTTTATGAGGAATAAACCAAACCTGCGGCATCAACATTATATTGTTGGGTATGGCAGTCTCTTGAGCCATGACAGCCGGCTGACACACTCAGGTATCGATGAAATTGCTTATCCTCTTGAACTTAAAGGGTGGCAACGATCGTGGATCACACGTTCCGAAGACGAAAAACAAACGTATGTCGGCGCAACTAAAAAGCCTGACGCAGTCATGAATGGTGCACTTATTCCAACACATGAAATTACACCTGAACTTGAAAAGAGAGAGTCAGATTATCGATTCACTGCATTAGTGATCGAAGATTTTGCCTTTACTCATAGTTCAGAAGAGGAAGAGTATTTCCTAAAGGAGCAACTTAAGGGTAAGTCTATTTGGTTGTGTGAAACATTGAAAACTGATCATCCTGAGTATAGCCATCCAGTGAATCAATCTTATGTTGATACCTGCCTTGTTGGTTGTTTGGAAATTGGCGGTGCAGAATTTGCGCAACAATTTATCGAGCAAACCGAGGGGTGGGAGTTCGCTTGGGTCGATGATAGACAGAAAAAGAGATATCCTCGATACGCTAAGGTTAATCAAGAAGAGCAACAAGCGATTGACGATGTTTTGAAAGGTATATTACATCATAGGATGGAAGCCACAGGATGAGTGACATTCTTTATCTGGAAACAGAAAGGTTGATATTAGAGAAAGTGGCCTTCTCTGATGCAATTTTTATAAAAACTTTGTTTAATGATCCCGATTGTTTGCGGTTTATCGGCGACAAGCAAATTGTCGATATACCGAGTGCTGAATGTTATATAGAAACTGGTCCTATGTTGTCTTATCAGCAACACGGTTTTGGCTTACTTAAAGTCGTGAAAAAGGCTTCTCGGGACATAGTGGGTTGTTGTGGGTTATTGCAACGAGACTACTTGCAATGCCCCGATATCGGCTTTGCTGCGCTACCTGATTTTCGCGGTCAAGGCTATCTCTATGAAGCCGCTTTAGCTATTTTGCAGCGAGTCAAAGAAGTCGGTGGCTATCCGTCAATTGAGGCGCTGGTGGATCCTGATAATAGTGCATCCATCCATTTACTTAAAAAGTTGGGTTTTACTTACCTTAGAGAATTAACACCTGCCTCAGATGGACGCAAAACTCACGTC
>CAZVDU010000148.1:0-10135 GCA_964625615.1 uncultured Pseudoalteromonadaceae bacterium
TCCTTAAGAGGTTCAGCTCCTTGTTTGGATCTAAATGCTAATGAAGTTATCTTTTTTATTACCAGCTTTATTGCTAACAGCTTGCTCTGTTCCGCCTCCAAATAATGAAGCCTCTGAGCCTATGCCTATATCAGCACCCTCTATTATTGGCGAAGAGGTAACGTCATCTGGGCGGTATTTCCCTAATGTTCCTTCTCCCTCCATATTAGTTTTCTCTGAGACTCGCGATTGGCGTCATGAGGAAGGTATTGCTGGAGCAAATTTGGCGATTATTAAATTGGCAAGGGAAATGGGCCATGGCTATTTCATCACAGAACATAGTGGCATATTTAACGACGAGGACTTAGAGCGTTTTGATGTGGTCGTTTTTAATAATATGACTGGCGATTCGTTAACACCTAAAGAAGAAGCATCCTTTGCTAGATGGCAAGCTAAGGGCAATGGTACTGTGCTGATACATGGTGCAGGCGATGCGTCCCATCAGGATTGGCGTTTTTATCATGAAGAACTGTTAGGCGCGCTCTTTGTGAGTCACCCAATGGCACCGCAGTTTCAAGAAGCACGAGTTGAAGTGCTTAATCAGAGTCACCCAGTAATGACTGGTTTACCCAAGAATTTTATGGCAACTGATGAATGGTATACCTTTGACGGACCACCTGGAGACGATTTCATCATTCTGGCAGGGCTGGATGAAAGCACCTATAGCCCTATAAACACAGTTTATGGCGATGTTTCCGATTTACGTATGGGGCCAACTCCACCAGATCACCCTATCATATGGGCTAGATGTCATGGTACTAATCAAGCCAGATCTGTTTTTACAGCCCTAGGGCATAATTATGAAACCTATGAAGAAATAAATCCCCTACTGATACTTAAAAACGCACTAAGCTGGGTGGCTAAAAAGTCCGACCCACAATCTAAAGGCTGTACTCGCTAACTTACATATAGTGTTGAAAAAGGGGCCATGTAGCGCCCCTTAGTGACACCTTATTAAACTCTACCTTAGTCACTAAAAATCATAATCGCCGAAAAACTTGCATATCAAACCGAATTATTATTAACACCCAAAATAGTAAAAATACATACTATTAACAATTATTCAACCTAAATTCTATACGTTGATTTAGGGTTAATCAGGGGCGATTCACCCTAATGTTCAATAGTGTAAAACATATAATAATAAAGGGGCTATCAATGCATAAATCATTTATTTCTCTGGCACTATCAGCAATCATAGCATCAACATATCCATCAACTGCGCTCGCTCAAGACAATCGCTTTAACGTAAATCGATGTATTAATCTCGGTAACGATCTTGATGCGCCATCTACTGGCGAATGGAATCATGTTATTGAGCAATCATCGGTTCAGCAAGTTGCCGCCGTTGGGTTTGATACGGTACGAGTTCCTGTGCGATGGCAAAATAGAATAGGAAGAGGCCCTGACTATGTCATCTCTGAAGCATTTTTTGAACGCGTAAGCGAAGTCATAACATGGGCGCTAGAAGCAAACTTGAACGTTATCCTTGATGTCCATCATTTTGAAGGCCTCAATGAAGCACCGGAAAAAAACCACGCAAAGTTTCTAAGGATCTGGGAACAAATTTCCACGCGATATCGCGACTTACCGCCATCGGTTTACTTCGAAGTCATTAATGAACCTAACAATAAGTTCAAAGGCGATCTCATGCGCACTTACATGAAAGACGCTGTTGATATTATTCGTCAAACCAACCCAACCAGACAGCTCATTTTAGGTGGAGAAAGCTACAACAGCATCAATACACTCGATTCAATACCAGTGATAGACGACCCGAATTTGGTTCATACCTTCCATTATTATGATCCTTTTACGTTCACTCACCAGAAAACGAGCTGGACCGAGTTGAAAGATAGCTCAACAGTTAACTGGGGAACTGATGCAGATAGGGCTCAGGTTTTCGCAGAGATAAGAGCGACCCAAAAACATCAAAAGCGTACAGGACGTTCAATCTTAGTCGGCGAATTTGGAGCAACCCAAGATGCCCCTCATAGAGACATGATTAATTACCTTAAGGCATCTCGAGAAGCATTTGAAGAACAAGGTTATGGTTGGTGTGTTTGGAACTTCACGTCGTCCTTTTCCATGTATGATACTACCCAAAAATCTTGGTTGCCTGATCGACTTTGGGCTCTTGGGTTAAGTGATAAAGCGCCGTCACAACTGTATTCTGTAGCAGGTAACTCTGAATCTGCTACTGCTGAGAGCTCTGGTACGAAACCACCGGTCAATTCGTCACTAGATGCCGAATTCAATATCGTGCGTAGAATGTTACCAAAAGATGGAGAGCTTATTCATCCACCCTTTCCTGATCAATTGACGACCTACGGGAAGGTTCGAAAAAACATTGTATCCGACGAATCAATGCCAGGAGAACAAGCGCTCAAAGCTCGAGTTAGGCGTGCAGGTAAAAACCCTTGGGACAGCGGCATAAGTGGTCCTATTGCCGGACCAATCAAAGCTGGTGATGCTATTGTTTTGGTGTTTTATGCTAGGACCGAGGAAGGTACAGGTGAGATCACTGCAGCTGGGCTTCAACTAAATCAAGAACCATTCACAAGCGAGTTCTCGAAGCCTGTTTCAGTCGATGAGAATGTCAAACGTGTATTTATATCTGGGATAGCCAGTCAAGATTTCAAGCCTGGTGAAGCTGGATATTCGTTCCAACTTGCCTCTCAAAAGCAAACACTTTTTATCGGACCGTTGTTTGTATTTAACCTTGGTCAAGGGCTTTCTGCTGATGTACTTCCGTAGTTAACATTGCGATAAGTCTTTAATAATTTAAAGTTTGGGGCTATATGCCCCACTTTAAACGACCTGTAAGATAACTCTATTATTCCATAGCCGACTACGATTCCAAATGGCACGCCACCCAAAACATTACCTAACAACATAAATGTGTTTATCATCAAACATTCCGCCAATTTGTGGAAAAATGGATATTGCTCAAAAGAATATCAGTATCAATAAATACAATCGTTCTGGTTTTCTCATTTCCGTAATTAATGCTTCATTAGCCCCTTAAAAATTTAAAGCCTGAGGTTGCGTGTCCAACTTCAATGACAAACCTAGAAGCTTAGGGTTCTTCAACTTCAAGCGTTGAGTTTAGTCTAAGGCCTCCGTTCAAAACCTGTTTCTGCCCTGACGGCCAGAGCACTTCTATCTTATCAATCTTCTTATGCTCGCCGAGACCAAAGTAAAGTGGCGCATCACTTTGAGCGAGGTATCCAGATTTCCCGTCGTGTGCTTTGGTGTAGACATCCTCCTCGGCAAACACTTTAACAATTGCACCAAGCCCGCCTTTATTTGACTTATTCCCAACAAGATCGACTTTTAAATAGTTGATTTCCTTTTGTTCACTCAGATTACTTATCAACACCTGAGGGAGGTGATTAAACTCCAAAGTAACAATGTCTTGATCACCATCCCCGTCAATATCAAAAATTACCGATGAGCGCGAGCCTAACGCTCCCCAAACAACTGTACGACCAGGCTTCTCGATTCCATTGCATCCAGCATGCCCTTTATTCACACCTGCACAGTCAACTTCATACCATGGAGCCCAACGCTTTCTATCCTTCCGAGGTTCAACACCAAGCATATATTCACTATCGATAAAACGGCGTCCCTTATCGTTTAGAAAAACTGAATTGACAGAATAACGAAATGGATAAGCCATGCTGGAGGCTACAAACAGGTCCTCAAATCCATCGGCATTGAGGTCGCCTGATCCTGGTCCCCACGGCCAATAATTCTCAAGTCCAATTTGATCTGATATTTCTGTATATTCCCCGTCTCCGTCATTCCGATAAAAAGCATTACCGTTGAGACTGTGTCCCCCATCTTGCAGTAATGAGGTTGGGTAGGTCGATTCTGGTTTTAACTTCTCTTTGTCAATGCCTACTCGCCCCGCCATATCAGAGTGCATGTCTGTTACATAGATGTCCATATCGCCATCATTATCATAGTCAAATGGTCTCGCTCCCATGGCTCCCCAAGGTGTATTCAAGAAAACTTCACGGCTCTTTTTTACAAACCGCTTACCTTTTTGATTTTCGTAATACTCATCATTGCCTTGCATATCGAGAATATACAGATCCGGCCATCCATCATTATTCCCATCGATAACGATGGCGTCACTACTCCAACTCTCGTCTAACAAATCGACTTTTTGACTAACGTCCTCAAATCGATTATTGCCTAAGTTCCTGAATAAGACGCTTGCCTCATTTCGCTCAGGCTTTAAATGTCCGGCGAAAGCATCTTTATAACCAACATAGTATTCATACTCAGTCGTCACTTGCCCCTGATGGCTATAGGCTGTTGTTTTGAGCAACTCGTCAGATGTATATTTACCGACATTGGCAACAAATAAATCTAATAGACCATCCCGGTCATAATCGAAAAAAGTAGCGGCTGATGAGTGAGCCTTTATGCCGGTTCCAGATATCTTAGTAATATCTTTGAAGTTACCCTTACCGTCATTTTCGTAAAGGACATTGCCTACCCGAACATTGCTGATATATAAATCAGGATCACCGTCATTATCAATATCAGCAAAGGATGCGCCCATCCCGATCCGATCACTGAGATGCAAGCCTGCACGTTCGGTAATATCTTCAAACTTACCTTTCCCAAGGTTACGCCAAAGCTCGTTAGTACCGCTAAGTGTTGTAAAATATATATCTGATAACCCATCCTGATCGACATCGGCAATTGCTAGAGCATTCCCATGATCATAATGAACGGATTTGTAATTTGTACCGACGTCATCAACAATCTTATGCTTGAACCTAATACCGCTTGTATCTATCTGATCCTCAAATGAAAAATTGGTAAAAATGTCTAGGGTCTTTGCTAGCTTCTGTTGAGCCTCTTCACGTGGATCGATCAGATCTTGTTTGTACAGGCTGGGAGGAAAAGCGGTTTGTTCATCAAAAACTTTAACAAGGTCAGTTCTCAAAAGGTTGAATTCTGCTTGATTGGATACGTCATAGTAACCACGAATCCGACCTTCCCAATCAACAATGATAAAATTAGCGTTAGACTCATTCGTATTGTCTAGCACGCCAAGTTGTGACTGCTTAAAGCCCTTTTGAATTAACTCTTGCAACAGCTTTTTTTCACCAGTCAAGAAATGCCAACGTGAGGTATTTAGACTGCGGTCTATTATGTAGTTTCTAAGCACACTTGGTGTGTCATTCTCTGGGTCGAGTGTGATAGTAACGTGGCGAATGTCTTTTCCGATATCAGCGCGCCCTAAAGCACTTTGTAGCCCATTCATGACTCTGGTCTGTAACTCGCACGAACCCTCGCATCGCGTATGTGTGAAATTGACTACCCATACTTTTCCATAGAACTCTTGATGGCTGACTGACCGCCCATCCTGATTGACTAGAGAAAAAGGTGGCACACGTGTATGGATTTCGACGCTATTGCCGTCCTCTGGTAGTATCTTTTGACCCGCTTGGTTTCCCTTTGCTTGATCAGCAGTTGCGTTATAGAAACTAAAAATTAAGCCTGCAAAAAGTAAAACCAATGACGGTTTCACAAGCTTTCTCAAAGAGTAGAAGCCTTTCACGATGACAAGGCGAATGAATGGCTTGTTGATGTCTGAGTTGTTTATAGTCTTCACTTATTTATCATCCAATGTGTAAAGGGCATCACTATCCCATTCGAGGAAGGCTTTATTATCCGTTTTCTTAAAGTCATGATTACTCCCTTCATAGAACTCTTCATTATCCCATTCTAAAAAGGCACTATTACCTTGTTTGAGGGAGTCGTCATTAGCACGATCGTAGAAGTCATCACTCTCCCATTCATAAAAATCATTATCATTATTGCGCACGCGGGCCTTACCAATAAGGCTATCATGTGCATAACCACAAAATTGATCACCTAGTAGAGTGAAGGTTGTTTCTAACTTTGTCTTGAAATTAACCTCATGCTCAAGGCCCGGTACAGCAATTTCCTGCAAAGATAGCTCTGGAAGAGAAAAAGAATACAAGTAATCTTTGCTTTTCAATTTCAGTTGGATATTAGAGTTAGGTGGAAGAAACAAATTTTGTTTAGAAAACTTATCATCATCATTACCCAATATTCCATCGTTACCTGGGTATCTAAAATACCAATTGAAGTTATCTCCAGTGGCTTCAATCGTTATTCTATTTATTCTGTTATTATGGGTACTACGAGCGCTAGAATCATATGCACTCTTGGCGAGAGCACACATAGTCATAATGAGCAGCAAGCGACCTAGAACTGAAATTGATTTCATAGCGATATCAATCTACCCATTGTTTCCAAACACCTCAAAGTTTAACCTAACGTTGACGATTAGACGCCCCCAAAAAAACTCATTAGCTCTAGACTGATGCGTTCGGTATGCGATGGATATATGCATAAGGAACACTCCTAAAGCTATGATTAAGGGATAGTTGTTGATTGACTCATAATAATAAGTGCAACACTTCAAGCTATGAGTCTACTACCCCACCTCAACGAGTATCGTTTAATAATTGAGTAAAGCGCTGTTACTAACAAAGGCTATCTTTTTGCCGTCAGGCGACCAGTTAGGCACATTCATTGTTCCTTGCCCGCCATAAACGTATGCCAATACCTTTGGTTCACCACCATCAAGAGGCATTAGCCTGACATATACTCTTTGATAAAACGGATGATCGCCAGAATCAATCGTGTTCGGGAAGGAAATGAACACCACCCATTTACCATCCGGAGAGATATGTGGAAACCAGTCGTTTAACTCATCAAAGGTTAATTGCTCTGGGTTATCTCCGTCTGGCCTCATGCGCCATATCTGAGAAGTGCCAGTTCTATTGGAATTGAAATAAATATACTTACCGTCAGGCGTATATTCAGAACCGTCATCTAAGCCTTCGGTATCCGTTAACTGAATTTCGTCTCCACCAGCAACAGGAATCTTGTACAAGTTAGTTTTGCCATCTCTAATCGCTGTATAGACCATATATTTGTCATCGGGCGACCAACCATGCAAATAAGAAGGCGCGTTTGGTGTGACACGAATTGGCTTACCACCTTGCCTTGGGATGGTGTAGATAACGGAATCCCAATTTTCTTCTTCAGTATGATGACTGATCCCAATTCTATCCCCTTTGCTTGAATAAACATGATCATTATTTTGAGCATTAGCAAAGTAAGCGTTTATCAATACAGGTTGTTTGGTACGCAAATCAAAATCGTAGAGTGAACCTTCACTGTTATACGTAAAGATATTATTGTCGTGCATCCAATTAGGCGCTTGCAAAGAGTTTACCGCACTGTAGACCATCTCGCGCTTTCCTGAAGCAACATCAAGTACCTCAATATGACTACCGATGTAGTCTCTATAAGGCTGATAGCCTTCTTTTGGCGGTTTAACCAGCCGAACGTTGTGAAAACGTGCTTTTTCCAATACATCGGCGTTGTGTGCAGAAATAAACAAGCCCACATAAACTTTATCGCCTAAGTTAATTCCTGACACACTTTTCTCAACAAACACGTCGCCATGTTTAGCCGCTGACATAATATATGTATTGCCCTTTCGTTCTAACTGCAGGACATCTGCACCTTTTAAATCAAAGGCTTTTTCTTGCATATCAACACCGACCGTTGGCCTGTACTGTAATGAAGTGAGTCCATCTCCATGAACGGTTGAAATGGCGTGGGGAGAGTCGGCTTCTAAACTATGACGCACCATGAGACCAATTTTACGATGGGCGTCTACACCTTCACCTATAAATGCCATATTTGCTCTAATGATAAAATCGCCCGTGATTTCTCTATAGGCAAACTGGAACTCATCTTTTTTTGCCCATATGTTGGTACCAGAACCACTTAAGACATAAGACTGTTGCTCTGGATTGTAGTCAGTATTACCAGAAAATTTTGGCGCTCCTACATCTTGGTTATTGCTAAATACTCCTAATTTGTTTTTCTCGGAATGTGACATGGCCTTAAAAGGCAATGCAACAGATATCATTGTTAAAACTAAGATCTTCAACAAGGTTGAAATATTCATATCGACTCAAATTAATATTTTACGGATTAACAGAGAGTGCTGGTCTTTGCTCATACTTTGTGCAGTAAATCTCGTTGTAAGACAAACGCAATACCTTATTTGACTGTAGGTATGGTATTTATCCATGAAACAATTCTTCAAAATCATAAACTTGCGTCTAAAAAAGCGTTTCCTACATTTGATAATAAACAAAGATCAACAGCCCCTAGGCTGTTTAAAAAAAGGGTAAGAAACGCTAGTTTCTTACCCTATCATTACTTCATTGCTTTTCTAAAAATTAGAAAGTCACTAGAAGGTCGTTCTTAGTATCAAAGATACACGCCTATCATTTCTAAAGAACGAAGCGGCAGCTCTACCACCCTCTTCATTGATAGAGTCTTCAGTTTCAGTAAGGTCATCAAGAAGGTTGACCCCTTGTATACCGACCTTCACATTGCCATTAATTGTGTAGAAAACCGATGCATCAAGCTGACCCGTTGCTTTTTGGAACACAGACGCAAATGGGAAAATGACATTTCGTTCTGTTACAAGGAATTCACTTCTCCAGTTCCAAGCAACACGAGCTTGCACATTGCCCTTTTCATATAAACCAATAAGGTTCAAGTTATGATCGGATACACGAGGAAATATACCTCTATCGTTCTCAAAACGAGCAACTAATGGATCATCTGCGAAACCATCCAGCAGATTCTCTGGAACATCTGGCGAAGGCAATTCAGCATCAATGTAGGTGTAGTTAGCTTGGAAACCAAGACCAGACCATAACCCAGGTAAGAAATCGTAGAACTGATTATAAGCAATCTCAAACCCTTGAAGCGTACCATCCTCAGGAGAAGTGACTTGAGTAGGTCTTGATGCTTCGAAAGTACCACCCGCAAATTGAGCATTAAGTGCTCCAGCAATAATCGGATCACTAATATCTTTATAAAAACCAGATACTGTTAACGATCCAGCATCAGCAAAATACCATTCCCAAGAAAGATCAAAGTTTGACGAAAGCTGAGGTAATAAATTAGCGTTACCGGTCTGGAAAGCTGCAAAGCCACCAAAGGTGCTTGGTACACCTTCGCCATTATTGGTATCAGGCAATGTGCCTAATCGAACACGCTCATTTAGTTGGTCGACACCTGGTCGGGATAAAGTGCGGGACCACGCAAAGCGCACAATGTGCTGATCTGAAAGACCAAGCTTAGCATTGAAACTAGGTAAGAACTCGTCGTAATCAACGTCTACAGTTTGTGTAACCAGGCCACCATTACCAAAGGCTGCTTGTAAACCCGCCACATCTTGCGAGCACAACCCAGGCTCTGAGAACGTCGGATCTTGGCTTTGTTCTATGGTTCGAGGATCATTTGGATCACACAAAAATGCGTTAGGGAATATTGCGTTAAACCCAGGTGTAAGAACGAATGTATCTACAGAGCGTTCAGTTCTCACATAACGAACTCCGAAGTTACCATCCAGAGTGACGCCTTCTTTAATAAAATCATCAACACCGTAGTCAAACCTGACGTAGGTTGCAAAGTTATCTCGCGACACCTCACCTGTTTCACTCAATAAAAATGGCGAACCAGGTAGAACGGTCTCAAATCGATTAGGATCTGTGTCCAACGTCCTGAACGACAATGGAACGAATTGCCCTCCTGAGGATGCACTACCAGAAGGACTGCCGCCTACAGCTTGTAGAAGGTTGAAAATAGTTTCTTGAAAACCATTGAAGTTACCGCCAAGAGGCCCACTAAAGAAAGGGATAGCTCCTAAACCAGTATTCGAACCTCGTTGGAAATCTCCAAAATCAGACGGGCTAAACAACCCTGAAATCGCGTCATTGAGAGCAGGGTTAGAATTCCCTGCTAGCAGAAGAACAGACTCGAAAGAATTAAAGTCACCGCCTGAATTACCCTGAATATCACGTCCAGTCCATACTTCTGAGATATTACCCCAGTTAAAGTCTGAAGAGCGGATGGTTGTATCTTGTTCATTATAACGAACACCACCACGAACAGATTTGAGCCATCCATCACTTTGGAAATCGTATTCTACGTCACCACGTAA
>CAZVDU010000149.1:0-10098 GCA_964625615.1 uncultured Pseudoalteromonadaceae bacterium
CTTCAGTTCGAACACTGGCACTAATACGATTAATTATTAACCCTAAGTTTTCAGATACCTGCCGCAGTAATTCTAGTTGTTTCAGATCAAACTGTTGAAGCGCTGCAACCTCAATAACGGCCAAAACAGCACCCTCAAGCATAATCGGAACGATAATCACCTGGCGAGGTATTGATTTGCCTAAAACTGAGCCGATATGATTAATATAGTTTTCTGGAACGTCTGTTAGATGAATAATACTTCCGCTTTTTATTGCTTCTCCGACTAGTCCTTCATCTTGCTTAATGGTTTTATCAACATATTCTTCACCTGTGTAGCCATAGGTACCATATCGTGTCAGCAATTTGTCATTACTATGAGAGTCTTCTGCGTAGTAAAACACACCTAGTTGCCCTTCAATTAATGGCAATAAGCTATTAAGTAATTCCTCCGAAAACATATCCATCCTTGTAATTGCACGCAGACTAGCGATGACTTTTACAAAGGATGTTTGTATCCAATCTTGCTCCTCCAAACGCTCTTTTTCTTTCTCTAATGCTTCCCGCGCTTCTTTTTCAGTTTTTTGTGCTTGTTTTAGATCACTTAAGTCTTCTATCGCCCCTGTAAAAATACGGCGAGTTTCCAAATCAACTTGACCTACGTGCAAATGCATAGGAAATTCCTCGCCATTCTTCCGTAAACCAACGAGCTCTCTGCCCTGCCCAATAATGCTAGCCTTCCCTGTTTCGCCGTAACTATGAAGATAACCATCATGGCGATGCTTATGCTCATCTGGCATCAACATTTTGATATTTTTACCAAGCACCTCCATATCAGAGTAGCCAAATATCTTCTGTGCCGATTCATTAAAGCTTTCAACAATTCCTTTATCGGTAATCGTAATAATGGCTGTGCCAACGGTGTTGACGATACTTTCTAACCTTATTTTTTGATCAGCCGCACGAATAACTTGTTGTTCGAGTTGTAACCGTGTCTCTTCTTCTGCTTTTTCACTTGCTTTCAGCTTACTGAGATCTTCCATAACACCGGTGAACATCCGGCCGTGCTCTAAATCAACTTGTCCAACATGAAGGAACAAGGGAAATGTCTCACCGTTCTTACGAACCCCTGTAAGTTCGCGCCCCATACCGATGATGCTTGCTTTGCCGGTGTCTTTATAGTTTTGAAGGTAACCATCATGTCGGTGTTTATGCTCATCTGGCATCAACATCTTCACGTTTTTACCGATCACTTCTTCTTCACTGTAGCCGAAGATACGTTGAGCAGACTCATTAAAGCTTTCGACAATGCCCTTTTCAGTGATTGTGGCAATAGCCGTATTAACGGTATCCAATACACTCTTAAGCCTTATTTGTTGTTCAGCGGCTTGAAAAATTCCTTCCTCGAGTTGCCTCCGAGTTTCCTTTTCCGCATGTTCTGACGCTTTGAGTTTACTCAGATCTTCCATAACACCGGTGAACATCCGACCGTGTTCTAAATCGACTTGCCCAACATGAAGGAATAAGGGAAATGTTTCACCGTTCTTGCGAACCCCCGTAAGCTCTCTTCCCATACCGATGATGCTTGCTTTGCCGGTGTCTTTATAGTTTTGAAGGTAACCATCATGTCGGTGTTTATGCTCATCTGGCATCAACATCTTCACGTTTTTACCAATCACTTCTTCTTCACTATAGCCAAAGATACGCTGTGCAGATTCGTTAAAACTTTCGACTATGCCTTGTTCCGTAATCGTCGCGATTGCGGTATTAACTGTATCCAACACACTCTTAAGGCGTATTTCTTGATCAATGGCCCTTACTTGTTCTTCTTCTAACGGGTACAACCATTTATAAAGAAGGAACAAGCTTACAACAGCTGATATAACGATAATCGGCCAGTAGAGCTCCTTTTCACCGGCTTGCAGATATACTTCAATCACCCCAAATAAAACAAAGACAACGATAACTTTAAGAAAGAGAGGGATGTTTCTTTGCCACTTCATGTACGACTCTAACTGGTTTATAAAACAACACCGATGGTTAAAATTTTAGTCGCAAATGATCAGATTGCTAGAATTATTTACTCATTACAGCGATAATATTCATTTTCCTTCTATGAACTGATAATTCATCAATCAACAGGCTAATATCCAACGCCCTCAATAGAGGGACTCTCATTATTCTGCTTGATGCTAGCATTTACCGGTAAGCTCTAACTAACATCAACTCGGGATAAGAGAATAATTAGCGAGGAGGTTCAGACCCCTTACCTCAAAATGTGGTTGGACCAGTTCGGCATTATCTGTATACTTGACCATTATCATTGTAGTAAAACTTTAGGCTTAGCTGACTTTGCAACAAAGGTTAATAAGGCCTCACGATATATAGAATAAGGTTTACAGTATGCTCAGTTACAAAGCGCCCATTGCCGATATCAAGTTCCTGCTAGAAGATGTTTTTGACTACTACACGCATTACGAACAATACCCTGAGTTTGAAGAAGCAACGCCTGACTTGGTCGACGCTATTATGCAAGAGTGTGCCAAGTTCTGTGAAAATGAACTATTGCCACTTAATCAAAGTGGCGATGACGAAGGTTGTTCTTTCGATAACGGTCAGGTCACCACACCAAAAGGTTTTAAAGAAGCTTATCAGCGTTATGTAGAAGGTGGTTGGCAAAGCCTTTCTCATCCTGTCGAACATGGTGGACAAGGCTTACCACCCTCACTTGGGATGGTAAAATCAGAAATGCTTGGTTCAGCTAATTGGGCTTGGTCTATGTATCCAGGCTTGAGCCACGGTGCTATGAATACGATCCAAGAGCACGGTACTAAAGAGCAAAAAGAGTTGTACCTTACCAGGCTCACTGAAGGTACGTGGACAGGCACCATGTGTTTAACTGAGCCACAATGCGGTACTGACTTGGGGCAGGTTAAAACCAAAGCTGAACCTAATGGCGATGGTACATACAATATTACCGGAACAAAGATTTTTATATCTGCCGGTGAACATGACCTTACCGAAAATATTATCCATATCGTTTTAGCAAGACTACCCGGAGCTCCGAAAGGGACAAAAGGTATTTCACTATTCATCGTACCTAAAATGCAAAGCGATCAAGACGGCAATATTGGTGATGCTAACAATGTCGTTTGTGGTTCTATTGAGCATAAAATGGGTATCAAAGCATCTGCTACTGCTGTCCTCAATTTTGATAATGCCAAAGGCGTGTTGATTGGTCCTGAAAATAAAGGTCTAGAATGCATGTTCACCTTTATGAATACAGCACGTATTGGCACAGCATTGCAGGGCGTTTGTGCTGCAGAATTAGCCTATCAGAATTCATTGATGTACGCCAAAGAGCGCTTGTCGATGCGTTCACTCACCGGCAAGAAACATCCAGACAAAATTGCCGACCCAATTATTTGTCATCCGGATGTCCGTAAGATGTTGATGACGCAAAAGGTGATCAGTGAAGGCGGTCGCGCCATGATCTATTACACGGCTAAATTAGCCGACGAGATAGAATTCGCCAAGACCGATGAAGAACGTAAGAAAGCGGATTATCGATTAGGTTTTATCACGCCTATTCTTAAGGCCTTTTTAACTGAGCTAGGCTCAGAAAGTGCTAACCATGGTCTACAAATATTCGGTGGGCACGGTTATATCAAAGAGTGGGGCATGGAACAGATTGTTAGAGATAACCGCATCTCAACACTTTATGAAGGTACAACAGGTATACAAGCACTTGATTTACTGGGTCGTAAAATCTTGTTAAGCCGCGGTAAATCGCTTAACGCTTTTGCTAAAGAAATCCTCGTCTACTGCAAAGACAAGAGCATGTTGTCCAGCAACCCCCATAAACGTCAAATGAACAAGTTTATCTGGCCATTAAGCCGGGCGGTCGCCAACTGGCAGCAATACACATTACGCTTGGGTTTAAAAGCGAAGAAAGATCGCGATGTGGTTGGTGCTGCTTCCGTGGACTTCCTCATGTACTCGGGTTACGTAGTTATGGCTTATTTCTGGGCACAAATGGCGCAAACAGCCTATGAAAAACTCGCTACTGACGTAGAAAACCGCGATTTCTACCGCGCAAAGATTAAAACGGCCGAGTTCTATTTTGTACACATGTTGCCACGTACCAAATCACTAGCATCTACCATGATGGCTAGCCCTAAAACACTGATGCAACTAGACGAAGAATTACTTTCGTTCTTGTAGATCTTTGTAAAGCTGAGCGCCTACATGTGCGCTTAGCTTTTTTAGCTCTTTAACGCCAATACTCCCAATCAATCCGCATCGCAGCGTCAACCTAAACACACTTTGTTCGCAATAATCTCATCGGTATTCAATTGAGTTGTTTGATATATTGGTGACCAGAAGCATCGAACTATATCCTAATTTGCTGAAAACATTATAAATTGTGTAAGTGATGCAATATTGAGATGGCTGTTTAGAGAGACACAAAAGAACCCAATGAATAATCGACTCATTCATTTTCAACAGTACAAACGCTGGTATGAAGTCCTGATCATTGTCGCCTACTTTTTGATTAATAACTCAATCCTAGCGACCTCTGTGATAATGGAAGCAAAGCGCGGTTCTGACGCTTTACCTTTTGATTTATGGGAACCTTTTGTATGGGAATATTCCAGTGCCATATTATCCGCATTACTTATTGTCCCTATTGTTTATTTGCTCAAACGCTTTCCTATGAATTGGCAACGTATCTCTAAAACACTGTCCATCTATTTCATTGCTTCTTTTGCTTATTCGCTGATACACGTTGTCGGTATGGTCGGTATTCGCAAGCTGGTGTATTTCTCACAAAATAGAACTTACGATTTCGGCAATATTGCCTTCGAAATGTTCTACGAATACCGCAAAGACCTATGGTCATTTGTATTTGTGATTGTCGCGATCAACTGTTATCACTTTGTCGTCAGCAGATTGCTCGGTGAGGCCAATTTGCTCGATAAAAATGAAGAAGATGCATCAGCGGTCACGCCAGACCGATTACTGGTAAGAAAGTTAGGTAAAGAGTTCTTAATCAAGGTCAACGACATCGAATATTTAGAGTCGGCGGGGAATTATGTCAACTTACATAGTAAGGGACGTATATACCCGACCCGAAACACCATGGCCAAGCTCATCGAAAAGCTCAGCATCCAAGGGTTCTGTCGCGTTCATCGCTCATATGCGGTCAATCTTGATGAGATAAACAGCATGACACCACAACCCAGTGGCGACAGTGACATTGTTATGACATCAGGAAAAACCATACCGCTCTCACGACGCTATAAGGAAGCTTTGAGGCAGCATTTACATATTTAATTACGCCAAACCATATGGAAAGACTCTGGCTTTGACGACGAATCGTACGTTACAATTGCTCATGTAGTTCTAATAATGAGGTCGTATAGCCTAAAGAACACATCCCCAGAGCTTTACTAGATAAGAGTATAAGCTTAGCACCACTTTTCATCATACGAAGATGAAAAATTGAAGGAAGGAACCGATGAAATCATTAATTTTCTCACTAATCAGCGTTGTTCTGCTACAAGGCTGCTCGACTCCAAAAGACGCTATGACTAATTTTCCAAGGCTAAAAGCAAAAGAGAACAAACCTCCAGTCGCGCAGGCGATACCTTATACTGCTGAATATCATGGTTTGACATTAAACGACCCTTACCACTGGCTCAAAGATCAAAGCTACCCAGAGATCGATGATAAACCGGTTCTGGATTACTTGAACCAGGAAAACCAATACTTTGCTGATTTTATTGAGCCTCACGAGCCCTTAGTTGAATCTATCTTTGAAGAGTTTAAAGGACGGATCAATGAAGCAGATGAATCAGTACCTTGGGAAAAAAACGGTTACCGTTTTCGCTGGGAGTTTTCTAAAGGTGCGGAATATCGCACTTGGATCAGACAAAAAATAGGAGAGCAAGAAGAGGTTTTCTTAAACGAAGCTGAGCTTGCAAAAGGGCATGAGTTTTTTGATCTCGGTGATTACAGTATCAGCCGAGACAATCAATGGTTAGCCTATTCAGTAGATACTGATGGAGATGAGCGATACGACGTTCATTTAAAAAACCTGATAACCCAAGAATTAAGAGAGAACGTGCTTGAAGGCGTTTCGAGCCAAATTGAGTTCGGTGCGGATAACCAATCCTTAATTTATGGTGCCCTATCCACAGAAAAATGGCGTGTTGAGAGTATCAATTTACATCATTTTGGCGCTGAGCAACAATCGGACAAAAAGTTACTTGAAGAATTGGATGAACAATTCTTTCTGGGCTTTGGCTACACCAGCAGTGAGCAGTACCTGCTTATTAGCAGCAGCACTAGAGAAACCAATGAAACCTATGTGATAAACGCACAGCAATTAGATCAGCCAGCTCAACTTTTTGCATCGAGAGAAGCTGGGTTTTCATATTCAGTCGATCACGCACAAGATAAATTCTATATTTTAGCCAATGATACGCACAAGAACTTCCGACTGGCTATAACTGACGAAGACAAGCCAGGATACGACAACTGGCAAACGAAAGTTGAAGGAAGCGACGACGTCTATCGGTTAGATATACAAACCTTCAATGACTTTATGGTGATTAAAGAGCGCCATCAAGGATTGGACCAAATAAAAATATGGCCTTATAACGACGAAGCATTTTATGTTGATTTCCCTGAACAATCTTATGCAGCCTATATCAGTAATAACCCAGAATTCAATCAGCAGCATGTAAGGTTGTACTATGAATCTTTAGTAACGCCTGATAGCACCTTTGACTATCAAATTGCGTCTGGCGAGTTGGTAACCCGTAAAGTACAAAATATTCCTTCTGGGTACGACCCTTCTCTTTATGTCACCGAACGGCTGATGGCGCCCGCTCGTGATGGCGTTCTCGTTCCGGTATCTATCGTGTATAAAAAGGAGTTTAAACGTAATGCTAGTCACCCGCTTGTTATGACGGGTTATGGCGCCTATGGCAATGGATACTCTCCCTCTTTTTCTACGCTGCGACTTAGTTTGCTCGACAGGGGTTTTGCTTACGCCATTGCTCATGTTCGTGGTGGTGATGAAATGGGGTATCAATGGTATCTCGATGGAAAGCTCGATAAGCGAATGAACACCTTCAATGATTTTGTCGACGTGGCGAGTTTCTTAGTTGAGCAGAAGTATGTCGCAAAAGGGAATATTTCCATCACAGGAAGAAGTGCAGGAGGTGAGCTGATGGGAGCTGCCGTCATTCAAGCACCCGAGCTATGGCGTTCAGTAATATTAGGCGTGCCTTTTGTTGATGTGCTTAATACGATACTAGACGACAGCTTGCCGTTAACGCCGCCAGAGTGGCAGGAGTGGGGAAATCCAATTGAGAGCAAGCACTATTATGAGCTACTGCAAAGCTACTCCCCATACGACAATATTAAACAAAGAGAATATCCGCCAATGATGGTGACTGGTGGACTCAATGACCCTCGTGTTACCTATTGGGAACCCGCTAAGTGGACGGCCAAGATGCGTGCGACAAAAACTGACGATAATCTAATGGTCATGCGCATAAATATGGGCGCTGGACACTTCGCCAATAGCGGCCGCTATGGTCGATTAAAGGACTTTGCGCAAGAGTTTGCTTTTATATTGTTGGCACACGAGATTCAATAATAAACCAGTAACTCACCTCAACTCGGGACAAGAGCCAGGGTGAGTTACAATATTGAGTCGGATGTAGTTGTCTTCTTAGGCTCCTCTATTAGCCGTAAATCGATAGCGATACTCTTGAGGTGTGAGTCCCATGAGTTTTTGAAAAGTGCGTCTGAAAGCACTAGTGTCATTATAACCAACCTCCCAGGCAATTTTATCAACGGTCATTTTTGACGATTCCATCAAACTACGCGCTTTACCGACTCTTAAATGTTGTAAGTATTGTGAAGGGCTTAAATCCGTTGCTTGTTGAAAACGACGTATAAAGGTGCGCTTACTTAGTAGTGCTTTCTCAGCCATCTCATTCACAGTAATAGCGCCCTTGTATTCTCTTTGAAGCCAATGTTGCACCTTTAGAATTGGTTCATCACCATGCATCAGCGAAGGCGAAAAGACACTGTAAAATCGCTGCTCTCTCCCTCCGGGGTCAACCAGCATAAAACGTGCAGTTGCCAACATAGTTGAAGCGCCTAAATAGCGATCAACCAATTTAAGTCCTAAATCAGTCCAAGCCATAAGACCACCAGCCGTTATAATTTCACCATCGTCAATAACGATCTTATCGGTATCCAATTGAATATCAGGATAAAGTTCTCTGAATCTTCCTGCCAGTGCCCAATGTGTCGTTATTGTGCGTCCATTGAGTATGCCTGTTTGCGCTAAGACAAAGGCCCCTGCACAAACAGAGCAAACTAATGTACCTTTTTGATGTAATTGCCTTAATGCGACTAAGCTCTGAGCATCGTGCATAGCTGTATCGTCTGCCAAGCTCGGCGGTAAGATAATCGTCGACAACATTTCTTTGTGATCTGCGATTGAATCAATAATGCAGACATCAATAGTTCGGCTTTCACTGCACTCATTTTCTTCACTATACAGCCGATTAGCGGTCTCAAATAAATCGGCTAACCCATATACCGCTGCACGTTGCGCCCCTGGATAGTTGAAAATACCAATTGTGAATCGAACATCAGTAGATAATGGCATATTTAACGTCTTAAATGTCACATATGCCAATTCTACGTATTGTCAACGCTATCTACAATGACTGTCTATCAACAATGAGGGTTTCGAATATGAGTAAGAGCGCATTAGTTATTATTGATCTACAGAATGATTACTACGCAGGTGGAGATTGGACGCTGCACAACATCGATAAGGCGACATCAAATGCTTCAAAAGTGCTAGCAGAATCTCGCAACACAGGTAATTTAGTCGTACACATTCACCACGAATTTCAATCGGAAGATGCACCTTTTTTTAAACCTCGCACTTACGGTGCAAAAATTCACGAAAACGTGCGCCCAATAAAGGGGGAACCAACCGTTTTAAAGCATTACGTTAACGCCTTCAAGGAAACCAACTTAAAAGACATACTTGAAGAGAACAACATTACCCACCTAACATTAATTGGGGCAATGAGTCATATGTGTATTGATGCAGCGGCAAGAGCTGCATCAGATTTCGGTTACCAAGTTACTGTCATTGAAGATGCTTGCGCTTCGCGCGACCTCGAGTTTAAAGATAAGGTTGTGCCAGCAGAGCAGGTCCATTCAGCTTATATGTCAGCATTGGGTTTTGCTTATGCGAGTATCACGACAACCCATGAATTTTTAACTCAATCTGATCGATAAGGAACACTAAAATCATGACCTCGACTCTTTACCATGCACCACTGACTTGCTCTTTGGCCGCTCGAATAGCGGCTGCTGAAGGCGACGTACCTTTGAATATCGAATATTTAAACCTTCGCACGAAGGAACTAGAAAGTGGCGGTTCACTCTATGATATTAACCCATTGGGGCAGGTCTCTACGTTGAAACTTTCTAATGAACAAATCATAACAGAGACCTCAACCACACTTTTATGGATTCAATCCCAATCGAAGAGTAACAATTTCCGTATAGATCCACTAACCCCTGAGTTCTATCAACTTGCCCGTTGGATTGCGTTTTGCGCAACAGAGTTGCATAAACAGATATTCAGAGTGGTGTTTTATCCTGAAGCTACCGATGAAGTAAAAGACCGTATCCGAGATTTAGCACCGTTACGCTTTGATGTTCTCAACCAGCATTTGTCTTCTCAACCATTCCTGCTTGGTGACAACTTCACAGCAGCCGACGCCTATTTAACCTGGTTTTTTGTCCTGTCTAACAATGCACAACTAGACTCCTCTGCCTACAAACATCTGGTTGATTATCAACAACGCACACTCAATCGACCATTAATACGCAAGCTTATAGAAAGTGATATAGCTAAAGATAAGGCAATGGATCAGAATATTATCCCTGATTAAAAACAAGATAACCTGCATCTAACGGCACTTACCCTTATAAGCTAAATAACCTGATGTAATGGTAAGTGCTTTTATCACCACACTTGTCAATTTAGCTAATGCCGCTGACATAC
>CAZVDU010000150.1:0-9945 GCA_964625615.1 uncultured Pseudoalteromonadaceae bacterium
AAGATAGCCGGTATCGGGGAATCCAGAACATTAGGTTATGCCGAATACGGTACAGCTGGCTGGTTCACTATTTTTATTCGCGGCATGCTTTGTAATTGGATGGTCTCTATGGGCGTTGTAGGTGCTATGGTCTCTACCTCTGTCAGTGGCAAAGTGATCTCTATGTGGATGCCTATTATGTTGTTCTTCTTCATGGCGTTCGAGCACTCTGTAGTCAACATGTTCTTATTCCCATCCGGCATTATTATGGGTGGTGACTTCTCCGTAATGGACTACTTGGTATGGAATGAAATACCAACTGTGTTGGGTAACTTAGTTGGAGGTTTAGCTTTTACAGGTCTAACACTTTACAGCACTCATATTAGAACAAACCCTCAGCGCGCTAAATCATAAGGAAATACCATGAAACACATGTCGCGAAATGAAGTCACCGAATTTATTGTTTTACAAAAGCAGAATAAAGGCCTTACCTGGTCAGAGATAGCAGAAGTTGTTGGGCGGAGTAAAGAATGGACAACAGCCGCGCTACTGGGCCAAATGACACTCGATCAAAAACAAGCTGAAGCTGTGGGGCAAGTGCTAGATTTGCCCAAAGAGGCGATTGCTCAGCTACAAGTGGTTCCTTACAAAGGTTCCTTGCCAACAGCTGTACCAACAGATCCACTAATCTACCGTTTTTATGAGTTGATCAGTGTCTATGGCACTACCTTTAAAGCTTTAATACATGAAGAGTTTGGCGACGGCATTATGAGTGCTATCGATTTTGATATGGATATGCAACGCCAAGAAGACACTAAGGGTGATAGAGTAAAAATCACCATGAGTGGTAAATTTCTACCTTATAAAAGTTACTAGTGTTTATTAGATGGCTTGGTGTAAAACGAATATCAGCCAGCAATCAAGTTGGCTGATATCAATATGGCTAGGGCACTATGGGATCATCACCAGAGCCACCAGGGCCACCGCCGCCACCACCAGTATTCTTTCTAATGAAGAGCGTAGCGCCATTTTTACACAAATAAATATAGTTAAATTCATTTTCTCCTTGTAGTAAACATGTACCGTGATCTTCATCGATAATAATAAAAGGAACTGCTTGTGCAGGGAGGCTAAGCGCAGCTATAGCCACACCGGCAGAAATGATAAATACTTTTAATTTTTTAAGCATAGGTATACCTCTTAAGTTAAAGCTCTGACATTGGCAATAACACCACTATCAAAGGTAAAAAAAATATACATTAATTTCAAGAAAAGCTCAAATTATAGACAGTTAATAAAAAGAACAGAAATCACAAACAGATGCCAAATCAGCTATCAATCACACTAGGTCAATATTCGAATAAAGGCCTAAAACAGACGAATCAAGATTTTTATGGTGCGCTTGTACCTAATGAACCAATGCTATCTTCTAAAGGTATCGCCATTGGTATCGCGGATGGTATTAGCAGCAGCGACGTAAGCCGTCTTGCCAGCGAAGCGGCTATTCGGAGCTTGCTTGACGACTATTACTGCACGTCAGAGACCTGGTCCGTCAAAAAATCAGTCACTCATGCACTTGCAGCGACAAACTCGTGGCTTTACTCACAGTCACAAAAAAGTGAATACCGTTATGACAAGGACAAAGGCTATGTTTGCACACTCAGTGCTATGGTCATCAAATCAGCTACTGCTTACCTGTTTCACCTCGGAGACTGTCGTATTTACCGCTTAAGGGACAGCCTATTAGAATTGATAACGACTGATCATCGACTCGTTGTATCTGAACATGAAAGTTACTTAAGCCGCGCTTTAGGTATTCACGCTCAATTTGAATGTGATTATCAGCACCTGTCGTTACAAGAAGGCGATACTTTTTTCCTGTTAACCGACGGTATTTATGAGTATTGTTCCTCAGAACAAATTATACAAAGCGTTGCTAAGTTTGATGATCTAAATGCCGCAGCAAAGAGTTTAACAGAGCTAGCGTTAGAGGCTGGAAGTAAAGACAACTTAACAGCACAAATTGTTCGTGTTGATGCATTGCCCAGTAAACAAGCTAATGAACGACTACAAGAATTAACTGCCTTACCATTTGTACCTATTTTAAACGCTAGGACAGACTTTGATGGTTACCATATTTTATCAAATCTACATTCAAGTAGTCGCAGCCATATTTATTTAGCCCGGGACATTACACCAACAAAAAATGCAACGCTAACAGTGATCAAAACGCCTTCTATTGACCTAAAAGATGATCCTGCCTACCTCGAACGTTTTTTGATGGAAGAATGGATCGCCAAACGCATAAACAATGCACATGTTCTTAAACCTAAACCACAAAATCGTACTAAGGGGTTCATTTACACTGTATTTGAGCACATTGACGGGCAGACGCTGACACAATGGATGCGCGATAACCCAGCTCCTGACTTACAGCGTACTCGGCAAATTGTTGAACAAATAGCGCGAGGGCTAATGGCGTTCCACAAGTTAGAAATGATTCATCAAGACCTGCGCCCCGACAACATCATGATAGACAGCACGGGCATTGTCAAAATCATCGACTTTGGCTCTACTAAGGTAGCGGGCCTGCAAGAAATGACACAAAGTGTGCAACATGAAAACATACTTGGAACCGCACAATATACAGCACCAGAGTATTTCTTAGGTGAAGCAGGAACACACCAGTCCGATATTTTTTCACTTGGCGTCATCACCTATCAGATGTTGACTGGCAAGTTGCCATACGGAACACAAGTTGCCAAATCTAACACACGCAAAGCCCAACAAAAACTGCGTTATAAAACAGCTTTGCATGACGACCGTAATACTCCAGCATGGATAGATGATACGCTAAAAAAAGCGCTACACCCCACACCACATAAACGTTATCAAGAACTCTCAGAATTTATCTTTGATCTGCAGCAACCCAGCGCTGCCTTTTTAAATAAAAGCAAACCGCCGATTATAGAACGCAACCCAGTCGCATTTTGGCAATCCTTGTGTGTAATATTATTAGTGATCATTATCTGGATGCTTGCAACTCGCTAGAATCACACTCCATTTTGATAAGTAATACTACCGTAGTGAGTTTATTCTATTTTAAATAAATTAATTATTGGCTCCAGAATTAGCAAATTATTCCATTGTTTAGTCAAAATTTAGCGAGTGCCTGGATGATATTAACAATAACTCAAATTGTCAGGTGAAAATACTGAGTTTAATTTTAACCAAGTCCTAAAAACTTATGATAATTGTCCCAATTCCGATGAAAAATGCCCTATTTTTGATAGTCTTAAATGGTGTCATGGCTTAAGGTTTAGTTTCTGCATAGACAAAAGAAACTTAAAGCAAAAAGTAACTTTGCAGTGCAGTTTTTAATCTCAATCGGATAAAGGATAAATTCAGCAAATGAATATCCGATTGATAAAGTTTTTATATATAACGTTTAAAAGAGGTCTAAAATGAAATCGAAGTCATTAACGTTAATAGCAGGCTTTGCATTACTCAGCTCTCCACTGAGTACTTATGCAGCCGACAATCGCCCTAATAGTAAATCAACTAAAGGCGGTAGTGGTTTTGTAATTTGTAGGACCAAATGTGAAGGGGATCCTCTGCCAGGTGACTTAATAGACAGTATTAAAGATTTAGCACCGGCTCAAAAAGAGTGTGACTTACTTTGCCGTAGTCAAAGATTTATGGCTAGCTTACTAAGCCCCTCCACAAGTTAAAAGCGTCTATTTAGAAAGTAACTTTTAACGAAAGTTGCTTTCTTTATTTGAATTAAAAACCTGCTTTGGCGTTACCCCATAAGACGCTTTAAAGCAATGCGTAAAATACGATGGCGAGGTGAAACCTACATTGTGGGCCACCTCTCCTACCTGGTAACCATTGAGTAAGAGTTCTTTTGCCCTTTCTAATCGATACTTCCTCACCAGTTCCGCAAAATTGTATTCGACTATAGCTCCTAACTTCCTATTAAGCTGCCTCTCACTCACTGCTAGTTCATCAGCTGCTTGCCCTCGACCAAACTGAGTATCTGCATGATTCTTTTCTATCACCTTCATCAGCTTAGAATAGAACTCTTCGTCTCGCTTACTATCGAAGCTGAGCACTCCTTTATTCTGCTCAAAAATACCCTCATCTTCGGCAGACTTCACAAGTTCGTTGTCAACTATGATTTGCTTGTCTATTTGTTGCGTTACACGCTTCTTTACGAGATCCCTTACAGACAGTAAACGGGATAAGCGTAGCTTTAACTCCTCTACATTAAACGGTTTAGCAATATAGTCATCTACCGATTTTTGCCACCCCGTCAGGCGACTCTTGTCATCTCCTTTTGCGGTAAGGAGAGTAATGGGGACATGTGCCGTAAGCTCGTTACTTCTAAGTGCATCGACAACTTCAAAACCGCCTTTTAGTGGCATCATCAAATCACTGAGTATCATATCAGGGACATGTTCAATCGCCATCTCAATTCCTTGAAGGCCATTGTTTGCTGTCATGCATACATAATCGTCTTGAAGTGATTGCTGGATATAATTTCGCATATCCGCATTGTCCTCAATGATAAGTAAAACAGGCTTAATGCCTGTTTCTTGCCTATTGTTGTCGATTGTCGGTAGAGAGTTTTGCTCTTCTGTCTTTGGCACCCACTCTGATGCATAATCTAGTGCCGACAATGTATTTGATAACGGCAGCGTGCGACTCGCATCAAAATCGGATAACAACGGGAATGTCACAACAAATGTTGTTCCTTGATGTAAGGTGCTATTGACTTCAATGGTACCATTGTTTGCCTTAACTAACTCCTTAACCACAGCTAAACCCAACCCAGAACCAAGCTGATCAGCTGTTTTTTCTAAACGGGTGAAACGTTTAAAAATGTTCTCTAATTCATCTTCAGGAATCCCGACACCAGTATCTTGAATACTGAGCTTATAGTCATTATTCACCTGTACTCCCGAAACCGAGATGATAGTGTCCTCAGGTGAGTATTTAATAGCATTAGACAACAAGTTATACAGTATCTTTTCAAGGCCATCTTGAGTCAGCGATAGACCGCCGCTGCATTGATTTGAAAATACCAAAGTCTGCCTTTTAAGCTCTGCCAGAGGCTTAAAAGCATTGACCAAAATGCCTAATGCATTGTCGATATCATAAACTTGCTTAGGAGATTCTGCAGCTGTATCCAAGTGCGCCAACTCCAATATTTGTTCTACCAATTGAGCCAAACGCTGAGTATTGCGGTGGACCATGTCAAATTTTCGCAGATCATATTCATTGGATAGCTTTGTTCTGAGTTCTAACATTGGACCTAACATCAAGGTCAATGGTGTCCTGAATTCATGTGAGACATTGGCAAATAGTGATTCTTTCTGCGCCAACAGCATGGATATCTGTTCATTGCTTTTAGAAAGCTCCGAGCTACGTTCTGTCAATTCCTGAGTGCGTCCAACAACTGCAGCCTCAAGTTGAGCATTTGCTTGCTCAAGCTGGCGAACCCGGTAACGGTAAATCAGATAGAAACTTAATATCAAAAGAAATGCATAAAATACGTATGCTTGTATTGTTAACCAGTAGGGCGGCAAAACTCTGATGGGTAAATGCACTACAGGCTGTTCTGCGCTGCTTCGAAAATCTATAGTCCTGACTTCCAATATATAATCCCCAGCAGACAATGTAGAGAACGTTGCTGCATCCTGCTCTGCCAACAACCATCTATCATTCAAACCCAATAAACGATACTCAAACCGGTAACTATCTCGTTCAATAAAATTGTTTATCGCAAACCGAAACGTAAATAAAAAATCGTTGTATGAAGCAGTCAATGTTTCTTCAAGCTCTATAGCTTTATAGAGTTGAACACTTCTATCTTGACTCTGCGCACTATCCCTCGTAGATACCTTAAGATTAACGATATGAGGGATTGTAGTCTGCTTCGCTCGTTTATTTAAGAATGCATTAATTTGTTCAATATTAAGCACATAGTCATATCTTGCACCACCTATAAGAAGCTCTTCTCCCGATATTTTATACGTAACCGTATCAGGAAAGTTAGTTTCAACTATACCATGTTCACGGCCCATGCTGATTGATGCTAAATTAGAATGATCATATCGATAGACCCCTCTGTCGCTAGTTACCCATAAGTAATCGCCTTCAGCTATCATTTTTTTAACGTGCGAAGTACCTCCGGTATAAATTGGATCAAGAAAACTAATGCGTTGACTTTTTTTATCGAAATATCCTGCACCATTGTCATTATCACAAAACCAAATCAGCCCTCTTGCATCTTCCAAAAAACAAGTGGGATATGACATGCGCTTACCCTCAGGTAATGGCCACAACTTCCATTGTTTATCTGCGGTAAACTCCAGTAAACCTTGATGTAGAATAATAAAATATAAACTTCCATCATTGCTTTTCAAGGCGTCGTAAGCTCTTACATTAGGGTATACATTGCGAAACCCATCCTTTAGATTTCCTTGATAAATACCGGCATTGGCACCTAGAGTGCCTAAATAAACCTGCTCATTTGAATCAACTATTAAAGCACCAATACTGGCTCCACCGCTCGATGTGAGATCACTGGGTAAACCTAATGACACCTTATCAAAATGTTGCAATGTAGATTTTTCTATATCAAGCACACTCAATTCAGTTGTTGGGCTAATCAAGATGAGTTGTGATTCATTGAGTTTATCAACTTCCTCTACGTCGTGCTCTACGTCAACAATCAGCCTGAGAGATTGCGTTTTCATATGATAAACGTATAAATTGTGCCCAACATTCATGAACAGCTCATCATCATTCAGCGGAAAAATACTAGTGATGTATTCATTAGGCTCCTCGTCAAATGCTAGATAACGCAAGGCGTCTTTTATATTCGGCAGCAACGCAATCTGTTGTCCAGACAACGCATAGACATTATCATCCGTTCCTACTGCCAAATCGATAATATAATCAATGGTCTCACTCTCTTGGAAAAAAGGCTGATAAGCGTTTGTATATGCCAAACGACTTTCATCCTCTTTATATATGAGGAGTTTACTACCACCGAATAAAACTTGCCCCTGTGCGTCCTCTATAATGGTATAAAATGAATTATTAGGAGCCTCACTCTCGACTGTTTCAAATGTATAACCACCGTCCTGTTTTTGTAACTTATAAACAGTGTTCTCAGCTGATATCCATAGCCTATCTTTGCTGTCAGAAAAAAGTACGGTTTTATCAACGAACTTAATATTCCCCGTATCAATTTGAACCACTTCTCCTGTTTTGTATTCGTACCGATACAACAAGTCATCATCAGCAACTAACCATAGGTTGCCGAGCTTGTCTGCGGCTAGAGTATTAAATGCCGTATCGTAATTTTTGAACAACCCTTCTTCTTGTAAATGATGAGTAACCTCATTCAAAACATTAGAAATCGAATACAATCCATTGTTACAAGTGACGAATACTTCTGTATCAACTAAAACAAAAAAGTCACATCGATCTGACGTTAATCCATTGGAATGCGTGAACTGTTCAAACGCTTTAGTCACTGGGTCAAAACGAACAACACCATCTGTATTTGTACTGCTCCAAATATACCCTTTTTCGTCCTTTACAACATCATTCACCCTGCTTGTAAAAGGGCTATTACTCTTACCAAACTGTTCAGTGTATTTACCTTTAACACGCAACAGTCCACTATCATTTCCAATCCAAAGGTTATCTGGTTCGAGTAGTATCGAACGATAGTTACCGAGCGGATATTCGGTAAAATCTGCAACAATAGGGTAGGGCCGGTTCTGAGCGAGCAACAGGAAGCTACTACATAACAGCCATACTAAAATGAAAAATTGAATTAGAGCATTCATTGCATCTCAAGTAAAAATGCTTGGTGTGTAGTTGAAGTGTATATAACTCAAGAGAGTAATAAAACACTGCACTAACAATATTAAATTCGGTAAGTTACAGAAGTCATACATATTCAAAGGCCCTCTTTCGATCGAAAGCCCATAGTTGCCTAGTGAAGCTTAAAGCAGTGCTCCAAGTCGACACTAAGCCAGAGACAGAGAAAACTTCGACTATTCTCCAACAAGCTTGTTGAACACTCACATATTATCTTGGGCATTTACAAGTTTGGCTGATATAGACGATGTCATGTGCATTAGTCAGCAAGCGGAGAAGATAATCACACGTGATGGCGTCACTGCCTTTAATGAAAGAGATATTATGGATGAAGAAGGCCGCAATGACCGGCAACTAGTGGGTGTGGGATTTTAAAACTTCACTTTATTCAAACAGAAACGCAATGGCAACACTGCCGAATTACCTCTGCGCTGATGAAGAAAACAACTGGAGATATGAAAATACAAGATTGGACGCATGTAGCTTCCTGGTTCCCATTTCACTATTTCAGGAAAGAGCTCGATAAGTAACACCTCATTAACGAAGCAATATCTTCTTTAAGCCACTCAGGGCCATAGTCCGTCATATCATTGTGACGGGCTGTTTCTATCTTAACCTCGTGAGCACCGAATTCTGCTTGTTCCTCTTGTGTTAAAAGTACGCCTTCGTCTGCTTGAAAATCGCTGGCACGAATAGTCAAAACTTGTATAGCGTTGTTTCTGGGCAGGGGTTCCCGTCTATGATCAAGAGTGACTAAGGTATCAACCTCATTTGCATAGGTTTTGCTATACAACGCCGAAATATCACCACCGTTAGAGTGCCCAACTAATGTTAACTTATCGAAATCGTAGGCATTGAATGTTGACATTAGTTGTTGTTTAACGAAATTTAGTGTTACGACACCACGTTGCCAATTCTCCTTTCGTGTTTCGATAAAAGGCGGGGTTCGAGACAATGGAGGATCACCATCTAACTCATGTTGAACAGATACGACCAAATAACCTAGTTTATTTAATATTTGAGATATAAAAGAATAGTCGTTGTGTTTAACCCCATAACCCGAGCTGATCAAAGCGACGGGACACTTTTGTGTCGCACTACAAAATCCAGAGTTTTCCGGCATGCTAGTTTCAATGGGGATGTGTCTGTCTCGGAATTTGTCATAGATAATGACTTCTTGAGGCAACGTTTCTGTTGATAAAGCCAGCGATATCACTGCCAACACCGTAAGCAGTATAGACTTATCCACGACGCTTAATCGAAACCAACAATATTGTCACCCACACCGTAAGAGATTATTTGACTTAATTCCTGAAGCGAGCGACCACTTTCATTTCGCAATTGACTAAAACAATCCTGTATCGCTTTTAAGCTACGTTTTGATGTTGCAGAGCCTGAAATAATACCACGTTGCATAAAGTAACCCGTCACATCGTTGGTCAGTAGAAAAGTGTCTACCCCCAAAAAGCGCAACGAATAAGGACCTGTATTACCACCCAGGCGCATACCACGTTTTTTCAGAAACAACCACAAGTCGGTAATATTAGTGTTATCAAAGGTCGCCACAAAATTGCCAAAACTCCCGTGTTCACGACTCACATCGTCAATCATCAAGGCATTTTCGCGGATGGTTCTCACCTTGTTGTAATTTCGAATAATGGCAGGGTCTTGTGCTTTTTGTTCCAGCATTTCATCTGGCATTAACAGCACTTTTTCAATGTTAAACTCAAAAAAGAGTCTTTCGAAGTTTGGCCACTTATCTCTTACAACACGCCACACAAAGCCTGATTGAAACACTTTCTGAGTGAACGACGCTAAAAATCTGTCATTAGGTATCTGGCTAATTTCAGCAGCGCTGAGAGGCTGACCTAACAAGGACTCTAGTGCCGCCTCTCCACCTTTGCGTTCACAAGCCCTATGATAAAGCGCTGTGTAGGGCTCTAGATAACCTTCGCTATCCATTTACTCGATACCAGAATGTCTGAGTAAGGCATCTACTTGTGGCTCTCGTCCACGAAAGGCCACAAATAAATCCATGGGCTCACGGCTTCCACCCATCTCAAG
>CAZVDU010000151.1:0-9657 GCA_964625615.1 uncultured Pseudoalteromonadaceae bacterium
AGGTGTTATTTGAGTCTCTCCATGAGTTGGGTGAACGGTGAACCCTCCAATCAATTTGATACATTTGATAGGGCCATTGCATACGGTGATGGATGCTTTACAACTATTGCCAAAGTATCTGGCAACATTCAGCTTCTTAATCATCATATTGAACGACTGATAAAGGGTTGTTCGATCCTTGGTATTTATTTCCAGGACTGGGAAAAACTCAAACAACAGATCATTAGTGTAAGTGCTTCAACTCAAAGCACCGTTATAAAAGTCATTATCAGTCGAGGTTTGGGTGGACGCGGCTATTCGCCAATAGGAGCCGATCAACCTAATATTATATTGTCCTTACATGATATGCCCTCACACTATGATAATTGGCGAAAGCAAGGTGTTCGACTTGGGTTGAGCGATATCAAGCTCGCCAAACAAGACTTATGGCAAGGTAGTAAAACTCTTAATCGTTTAGAGCAAGTATTGGCTAAACAACATGCCAGAAAATTAGTCGATGATGAGCTGATTTGTGATACTGACAATATGGTTATCGAGACATCATCTGCAAATGTTTTTTGGAAATTTGAAAACCAGTGGTTTACAGCAGATCTAGTTGGTTCAGGTGTTGAGGGGGTTATGCGTAACCATGTCCTGAGTGTTTTTGCAAAAAATGGTATGCCAGTACACATTGTTCGAGCACATTACACCGTGCTGAGTTATGCGTCTGAAATATTTATCTGTAATAGCTTAATGAACGTCATTCCTGTGTGCGAAATATGCTTCAGCTCACGCCAATATCAAACGATTAATAATGCAAGTTTTGGTTATATCAATGCGCTTATTAATAAGAGTTTAAATGCCTATGAGTAACTCTGCTGTTCGTAGGTTAATTGCAGCAACAGCGTTGCTGATAATGCTTTTAGTCGTTGTAGCAAGCGTGTCAATGCTATTGGTGTCTCAATCAGGAAAACAAATATTAAACGTCCACGCTAATCAAATTATTACCGTTGAGCCAGGAACCAATTTACGTTTATTACTGCGATCATTAGAGAATCAAGAGGTAGTTTCACGTCGATGGGCAATTAAACTTTGGGTTAAGCTCAATCCAGAGCTGGCGAATATCAAAGCAGGAACCTACGAACTTGAACAAGGAGAAACTCTTGAACAGTTGCTCACTAAAATTGCAAACGCTAAAGAGAAGCAATGGTCAATCACTTTGATCGAAGGCCAAAATTGGAAGCAATGGAAAGCTCAATTGCTAACCGCAGAGAGGTTGAAGGGGCAAGATTTTGATGAGAAGCAATTTCTAGATTCTATCGGGAACTCATATACCAGCATAGAAGGCCTGTTATTGCCAGATACATACAATTATTCGTCAGGCACAAAGATAAGCGATATTGTGATGCGCTCATATGATGCAATGAATGATTACCTGCTTGATGCCTGGTCTCGCCGAGATCCGACATTACCATTCAAAACACCTTACGACGTGCTCGTTTTAGCTTCTATCGTTGAAAAAGAAACCGGGTTAGCCTCTGAGCGTCCTCATATCGCCGGTGTGTTTGTTAATCGATTAGACATGAATATGCGCCTTCAATCAGACCCGACTACCATTTATGGCCTTGGAGACGCGTTTGACGGTGATCTGCGCCGGTCTGATTTACGACAGATGACTCCTTACAATACCTACCGAATTAATGGCTTACCACCAACGCCGATATCCATGATAAGCTCCGCGTCGATTGATGCAGTCATACAACCCATGATTACAAGTGATCTTTATTTTGTAGCAAAGGGGGATGGCTCACACCAGTTTTCCGAAACACTTGAAGAACATAATGCTGCTGTGCGTCAGTACCAAATAAATAGAGGAACGCCATAATCTATGCGAGGAAAGTTTGTTGTTGTTGAAGGGTTAGAAGGTGCAGGTAAAAGTACCGCTATTTCGCTCATAAAAGCTTTAATTGAAGGAAAGGGGAAGCAGGTAGTATCGACGCGGGAACCTGGTGGTACGCCTATGGCAGAAGCCATTCGAGATTGTGTCAAAGCTGATTGGCAATCTGAAAAGGTAACGTCATCTGCTGAACTACTATTGATGTATGCTGCAAGAGCGCAACTTATTGAGAATGTCGTTAAGCCTCAACTGTCTAATGGAATCTGGGTACTGGCCGATAGGCATGATATGTCTTCACGAGCATACCAAGGCTATGGCCATAACATAGGTGTGGAAAAGCTTGAGCCAATTCGACAATTAACGCTTCAAGGATTTGAACCCGATTTTACTCTATATTTAGATGTTGAACCGATCTTAGGTATAGAAAGAGCACGGGGCAGAGGTAAATTGGATCGTATTGAACAACAAGACATATCTTTCTTCGAACGTGCTAGAGAAGGCTTTCTGAATATGGCAGAACAAGATCCTAATTGTCATATTGTCAGTGCTATGCAGCCGATAGAGAAAGTCCATGCAGAGATCGAAAAAAACATGATAGCGTTTTTGGGGAAATAGCATGTTTTCGTGGCATAGCTCTGTGTATAAAGCGCTTGAAGAACGATATCTCGATAAGCGATTGCATCATGGACTACTAATATGTGCAGAGCAAGGTGCTGGTAAAGGGCATTTCTCGACACACTTAGCGAATACGATCCTTTGTCAAAATAACCAGGCAGGAGTTTGTGGTCAGTGTCAGTCATGTGCGTTGTTTGAGGCTGGTTCACATCCTGATTTTATTCAACTATTTCCCGAAAAAACGGTAGGTATAGATGCCGTTAGACAAGCAATACAAACATTAACGGGTAAATCTTACCTGTCGGGCGCACAAATTTTAGTGATCCATCAAGCACATTTGATGACAACGGCAGCGGCTAATGCTTTGCTTAAAACGTTAGAGGAACCTACACTCAGTACCTACCTGTTTCTATTGACAGAAGCACCGCAACAGCTGTTACCAACGGTATTAAGTAGAGTTGAAAAGGTGGCATTGCCTTCAGCATCAAGTAGTGAGCTGTTAAGCTGGTTACATAAAGAAGGATTTGATCACGTAGATCAAGAAATGCTCTCGTTGTATCACAATGCCCCTTATAAACTTATTGATATTCTAAACGATGAAGATAGTTTAACGTTTGAAGCATTCAGACAAAAGCTGATGGCGTTATCTAAACATCAGGAGTCAGCAAAAGTCTTAGCTGAGCAATGGCAAGCCCAGTCCGTTCAAATAGTCACATGGCTCCAACATTGGCTCAAGTTGAATGCGCGTCAACATACTATGTCAGATGAGCTATGGTCTTTGTACAATAAGTGTACGCAAGTGAAAATAAAGCTAGGAAACCCTGGCGTTAATAAGCAGTTGCAATTAGCTGAACTGCTGAATTCTTTTCAATCTTCTCACCTAAATTAGGAGTATCTGTGTTAGTTGATTCTCATTGTCATCTCGATCGTTTAAAAATGGATGATGAACAGCTGTCTGAAGCATTAGATTTCGCATACCAAAGAGGCATTGAGCATTTTTTGTGCGTTGCTGTGAGTGTAAGAGAGTTTCCAGACATGCTAGAGAAAGTTGAGCGATATGAACGTGTGTCAGTCTCTTGTGGTGTGCATCCATTACATCAGGAAGATGCCTGTAGCTATGAAGAATTGCTATCAATGGCTAATAATGACAACGTTATTGCCATTGGAGAAACAGGGTTAGATTACTTTTACAGTGCAGACACCAGAGACGTACAAGTCCAATCCTTTGTTGACCACATAAAAGTAGCCAATGAGCTGTCTAAACCATTGATTATCCATACGCGTGATGCAAAAGAAGATACAATTAACTTATTAAAAGAGCATCTTGAACCGGGTACTGATGGAGTATTGCATTGCTTTACCGAGACACTACCTATGGCTGAAGCTGCGATTGCTTTAGGTTTTTATATTTCAATTTCAGGCATAGTGACATTCCATAGTGCCTCAGCGCTTAGAGACGTGGTTAAAGCTATACCGCTTGATCGATTACTCGTAGAAACTGATTCACCTTGGTTGGCACCTGTTCCGCACAGAGGAAAGCAGAATCAGCCCGCCTATGTTCTGGAGGTTGCTGAGTTTATTGCTGATCTCAAAGGCATTTCTACGGCAGAGCTAGCCAAAATTACGACAGATAATTTTTATAGGTTGTTTTCTGAAATCGAACGAACGCCGCTATGACAGAGTATTAATCCTTTAAACCCTGCTATAAATAGGGTCTTTCCAAACTGATATATTTTCAGTAAAATCGCCGCGAAAATTTGCGTGGTGTTATACCAATACCACATTTTACTTTCTGCTTTGGATTTACGTTCCAATTTGCACGAGGATATTCCCATGACTCAATTCACTGTTTGTGCGTTGTATAAATTTGTTTCATTGCCCGACTTTCAAGATAAGCGTCAGCCTCTCCTCCAATTTATGGAAGACAACAGCATTAAAGGAACGTTGTTGTTAGCTGAAGAAGGTATTAACGGCACTGTATCTGGAACTAAAGAATCTATAGACAACCTGCTAACGTGGTTAAACCAAGATGAGCGGTTTTACCCAATTAGCTATAAATTATCGTATGATAATAATCAGCCATTCTATCGCTCTAAAGTAAAGCTCAAAAAAGAGATAGTGACTATGGGTGTTGAGGGAATTGATCCTCGCCGTACAGTAGGTTCTTATGTTAAGCCTAAAGATTGGAATGAACTTATTAGTGATCCAGACGTTGTCGTAATCGATACTCGTAATGAGTACGAAATCGATATCGGTACGTTTAAGCATGCGATTAACCCAAATACAGAATCGTTCCGTGAATTTCCTCAATACGTTAAAGATAATCTTGATCCTGAGAAAAACAAAAAAGTAGCTATGTTCTGCACCGGAGGGATACGTTGTGAGAAATCAACCGCCTATCTTAAAGAGCAAGGCTTTGATGAGGTTTATCATCTCGAAGGTGGCATATTAAAGTATCTTGAAGATGTACCAAAAGAAGAAACGTTGTGGGAAGGTGATTGTTTTGTCTTTGATAACCGAGTAGCGGTCAATCATGACCTAGAGCGTAGTGAATATGACCAGTGTTTTGCTTGTCGTTTACCAATAACACAAGAGGATATACAGTCTGAACTGTATGAGAAGGGGGTTAGTTGCCCTAAATGTTATGGCAAGCACTCGGAAGAGCAAATAGCACGATTTCGAGAGCGAGAAAAGCAGGTTAATTTAGCAAAGGCACGCAATGAAGAACATCTCGGTACAGAAGCGAGAGATGCAACGTTTAACCGGCGTAGACGAAAAGCAGAAGAAAGAAAAGTACAGCGAGCGATGAACCTCAAAACTTAATCATTTTTTTAATCGGTAAGTCATAGACAGGCTTAAAGATATTGATATAGACTTCAATTTAATAACAGATTTCAAGGTAGTAAAATGTCTGAAGAGCAAAAGTTGTCAGCAGAAAAAATCGAACAAATTCGTGAAGAATTCGCTTTTTTTGATCAGGATGGGAATGGACAGATCGATATGGGGGAATTTATCGAATTATTGACTGTACTTTCACCAAAAACAAAAACGAAAGTTGTAGAAGAAGCTTTTGCACTCATAGATAAAAACCATGATGGTCATATCGAATTTGATGAGTTTGCAGAATGGTGGCAAAGCTGTTGGTGGGAATATTGATTACTAGGTACTGAATATTCAGTATTGAATGCAAAAGATAAAAGCCGGTTGCTTAAATAACCGGCTTTTTTGTATTCTGACTTATGGATGATTAATTCAACGCTTCTTGGGGGGATTTATAATTAAGCTTCAATTCACCTTCTAGCGCATCAACAACAGCTTTATAAGTCACAAAGCCCTCGTGTACATTCAATCCATTTAATAAATGCACATCGTCTAACATTGCTTGCTTAGCTCCTTTGTTTGCTAAAGCAATACCGAAAGGCAAGGTTGCATTGTTCAAGGCCATGGTTGACGTTCTAGCAACACCACCAGGCATGTTAGCAACACAGTAATGAACCACATCATCTACTATGTAGACTGGATCTTGGTGTGTAGTGGCTTTCGATGTTTCGAAACAACCACCTTGATCAATCGCTACATCAACCACCACAGACCCAGTTTTCATATTTTTAATGTGTTCACGAGTGAGCAGTTTAGGTGCTGCTGCACCAGGAATTAGCACGGCACCTATGACAAGATCTGCACGAGAGCTATAGTGTTCGATAGCATCAGCGGTTGAATAAACAGTCTTAAGCTGACCATTGAAGATATCGTCTAATTCTCGTAAACGTGGAAGAGAACGGTCTAGTATTGTTACATCTGCTCCCAAGCCCAACGCCATTTTTGCTGCGTTAGTGCCAACAACACCACCGCCGATGATTAGTACGCGACCTGGCGCTACTCCCGGAACACCGCCAAGTAATGTGCCGCTACCACCATAAGCTTTCTCTAAGAAATGAGCGCCTGCTTGAATTGCCATACGACCAGCGACTTCGCTCATCGGCGCGAGCAAAGGAAGTGCCCCACGATTATCTGTAACAGTTTCGTACGCTATACAGGTAGCGCCACTCTCAACTAATAACTCGGTTTGTTGTGGATCAGGGGCTAAGTGAAGGTATGTATACAAAGTTTGACCCTTTGAAAGCATCTTACATTCATTAGGCTGAGGTTCTTTCACTTTGACAATCATTTCAGCCTTATCAAAAATTTCTTCTGCAGTGTCGATGATAGTTGCACCCGCATCAATGTATTGTGCATCATCAAAGCCGATTGCTGTACCAGCACTTGCTTGAACAATAACTTGGTGTCCATTGTTAATAAATTCTTTAATAGCACCAGGGGTAAGACCTACACGATACTCATGATTTTTAATTTCTTTTGGTACACCGACTAACATAATAAACATTCCAGAAAGGCTAATTTAGATGCGCAGTATAAGTGAGTTAAACCAGATTTAATTATCGTAAATTTTATTATTGCGATATATTATCCTGAACTATGTCATATTTAAGGTGTTTAATATGTTGATAAAAACTCCCAAAGACTTAGATCGTATCGATAGAAACATCCTTAGGACACTGCAAAGCAATGGACGTATTTCAAACATAGAACTTTCGAAAATTGTTGGTTTAAGTCCAACACCCTGCCTTGAAAGGGTAAAAAGGTTAGAGCAGAAAGGTTATATTTTGGGCTATTTCGCTAAGCTTAACCCGGAACAACTCGGAGCCGCTATGTTGGTTTTTGTTGAGGTAACCTTGACCAAGACAGCTGTTGATATCTTTGAAGACTTTTCTGCAGTCGTGAAAAAACTTGACGATATCCAAGAATGTCACTTGGTATCAGGGAACTTTGACTTTTTACTTAAAGCTAGGGTAGCTGATATGTCGAGTTATCGGACGCTACTTGGAGATACACTGTTGCAGTTGCCAGGTGTCAGCGCAACGCGAAGTTATGTTGTTATGGAGGAAGTTAAACAAAGCAATAGGATTAAAATAGCTGAGTAATTCCACGACTGTAAAATAAAAGCACAACAGCTCGTAACGCCTTCTATGCTTTTGAAGCTATGACTGGTATTGTATACAGCTGTTTGATGACCACATAATGAATAGATAAAAATAAAATATGGCACGACTTTCTGGAATGCAGAGGCTATTAGAAGTAGGTATGCTTATTAGCTGCGCTTTAGCCTTGTTTCTTATTCTCTCTTTAGGTACATACAATCAAGCCGATCCGGGGTGGAGTCAAACTGGGTTTCAAGGGCAAGTTAATAATGCCGCTGGGCCAGTTGGAGCATGGGTTGCTGATATTCTCTTTTTTAGTTTTGGCGGGATAGCTGTCAGTGTTCCATTCGCGATAGCGACATTGGGTTGGGTCATGTTCCAGCAATCAAGAAGCTTACTTACTCTTGATTATCTTACCATTGGACTCAGGTTATTGGGGGCGATTTTTATTGTTGTTGGCGCTGCTGGATTAGCTAGCGTTAATTTTGATGATTGGTTTTCTTTTTCTGCGGGGGGGGCGCTAGGTGATGCTATCAGTGCAGCCTTAATTCCTTATTTTAACCTTGCAGGCAGTATCTTGTTATTACTGTGTTTTTTCTTAACAGGTATTACGCTTTTAACAGGTATTTCATGGTTAGCTGTTATTGATGGTATTGGTTCTATAGCGATTACTATCGCCATGAAAATTGCTCGTTTCCCGAAAGACGTTGCATTGCCTCGATTGAATGCCGAAAAAGGAGATGTATCAGGAGAAAGCGAAGATATTGAGATTACCAGTATCCGTGTTGGTCCAGATGATATTGACGATAAACAAGAGTCGATAGATATTGATAGCGCAGCATCGTTCGATGAATCAGGCGTGGTGGAGCCGTTCTTTTCTGCGTTGGAACCTGAAGACGCAGATTCAACGCCAATCATGACGAATACCAGTGAAGAATCGACTAAGAAAGGCAAAAAGAAAACAAAGAACAAGAGGGATGAAGAACCAACGTTTGAACCTAAGATTGTAGCTACGAGCAAGGAAAATCCTCAACTTGGTGCTATGCCTTCTTTTGAGTTGTTGGATAAGGCCGAAGTGCATAAAAATCCTGTAACAAAAGAAGAATTAAACGCTGTTGCACGATTGGTTGAAACTAAACTTGCTGACTTTAACGTTGAAGCTAAAGTGGTTGGTGCATATCCAGGGCCTGTCATTACGCGTTTTGAGCTAGATTTAGCACCTGGCGTGAAGGTCAGTAAGATTTCAGGTTTGTCCAAGGATTTAGCACGTGCTCTATCTGCTATGGCTGTGCGTGTTGTTGAGGTTATTCCTGGTAAATCAGTTATTGGCTTGGAACTGCCTAATAAACATCGTGAAATCGTTAGGTTGAGCGAAGTCATTGCAGATCCTTCATTTGAAGAACCCGAATCGCCTTTAACCATGGTGTTAGGTAAGGACATATCGGGCAAGCCAGTTTCTGTTGATTTAGCAAAAATGCCGCATTTATTGGTGGCCGGTACCACTGGTTCAGGTAAATCTGTTGGTGTTAACGTTATGATTTTGAGTTTGCTGTACAAATCAACACCTGATGATGTTCGAATGATCATGATAGATCCTAAGATGTTGGAACTTTCTGTGTATGAAGGGATTCCTCATTTGCTGTCTGAAGTCGTAACTGACATGAAGGAAGCCGCGAATGCGCTTCGTTGGTGTGTGGGTGAGATGGAGAGACGTTATCGTCTAATGTCTGCTTTGGGTGTTAGGAATCTTAAAGGCTATAACGCTAAAGTGTTGCAAGCGATCGAAGATGGCGAGCCGATTAAAGATCCGTTATGGCGCTCTGAAGAGAGTATGGAAGAGGTTGCGCCAGATTTAGAAAAACTGCCAGCAATTGTCGTGATTGTTGACGAGTTTGCAGACATGATGATGATCGTTGGCAAGAAAGTTGAAGAACTTATTGCCCGTATTGCACAAAAAGCGCGTGCTGCCGGTATACATTTAGTACTTGCTACGCAAAGGCCTTCAGTTGATGTTATTACCGGATTGATAAAAGCTAATATACCCACCCGGATTGCCTTTCAGGTATCGTCTAAAATTGATTCTAGAACCATACTGGATCAACAAGGAGCAGAAGCTTTGTTAGGTATGGGAGACATGCTGTATATGCCACCTGGTTCGGGCGTACCGGCGAGGGTTCACGGCGCTTT
>CAZVDU010000152.1:0-9630 GCA_964625615.1 uncultured Pseudoalteromonadaceae bacterium
AAGCTTTACTTAGAAGCTTGAAGAGCTACTCCTCAAGCGGGACGCGCATTCTACGTCAGGTAGAAAATAAGTCAACAGTTAAAATAAATAAATCTTAATTTTTATTTTCTAATCGGCAACTTTGTCTCGTTTACTGTCTTTATTTTTCTGAAGTGTCTTTACCTAAATCATCTTTATTAGGCCCAACTTCATCTTCAAAATCAGAGTCAACATCTTCATCGTCATCTCCAACAACGTGTTCCAGGGTCACCTTATCAACGCTTCGGAAGGTATTAATTGGGCCAGCGATTGCATATAAACTAAAGGCAATAAAAAGAACTAATGCAGGTTCGGTTGCTACAACGACAAATATCAACATCATTATAAGGAGAGCTACAAATGGCACTTTTCCGTGCAAGTTAATTTCTTTGAAAGAGTTGTACTTAAAGTTACTCACCATAAGTAAGCCGGCAATCATAGTTGTCAACGCCACAATATAACCGTAGTCATTGCCATCTATTTTATAATCAACTCCAGCCCATACTAACCCCGCAACCAAAGCTGCAGCAGCTGGGCTGGCTAAACCTTGAAAATAACGTTTATCAGCAACAGCAAGTTGCGTGTTAAAACGAGCTAATCTAAGAGCAGCCCCTGCAACGAAAATAAAGGCAGCGAGCCAACCTACTTTACCTAAACCACTCAAAGCCCAATTATAAGAAATTAATGCGGGCGCAACGCCAAAAGATACCATGTCAGCCATTGAGTCGTATTCAGCACCAAATTCACTTTGCGTATTCGTTAAACGTGCAACTCGGCCATCTAAACCATCAAAGACCATCGCCACAAAAATCGCTACAGCAGCAGACTCAAACTTCCCATTCATAGAGGATACGATGGCAAAGAACCCCGAAAACAATCCTGCAGTTGTCAACAAGTTCGGCAAAAGATATATACCCTTACGCTTTTGTCCCATCATCAAAATGTTGTACCTCTATTATTCAATCTATTTAATCTATCAAACTACATAGACACTTAAGCTCAGTTATCACTGCGGAAGTCTAAGTAATACCCAAGGATTTATGCGTATAATACACATTATTACGCTATGAGAATGTAGTTTAAAAGAATATGACTTAAAATTGCAGGCAAAGGCACTATTAAGATACACTTTTAATATAGCTGTCAGCATTTTTTACATTCTATATTAAATGGTGACGACAAAATCAGTCAAAGTATTGTTTTAAAACGATATATTATTATTGGCTCGATTTATGCTTTGTTCATTGTAGATAATAAAGATCTTTTTCAGATAATAGGTACTGAGATGACACTTAAACGAATTTGCATGTTGATGTCTAGCGCGGCGTTACTGTCACTGAGCATGAACTCACAAGCAACTGTGCGTGTTTTGGACTTTGAAGATTATGTCGGCCCAAGTGGTTCTAGTTATGATATACGACACGGTCAGATTATAGATGATGAATATTATAGTGAGTACGGTGTCACCGTCTCCAGCTGTAATTTCCTAGATGGCGTTAACGATTCTGGCACCGGACCTTGTGTTTCACCCGACAGAGCAGATTTTCAAGTCGCTTTTGATACATCTGAGACGGGTACACGAGATCGCGATTTAGAGTTTTTCACTAATAGCAATGGAGACGTTGTTAATCGTGATGCTGTATATAGAAATCAAAATGTCCCAACAGATCAGCTTTTTAAATCACTGAGTGATGGTTTTAATCACTTTAGTCAGCAAAACAACATTGACAATAAATTAGCTGGTAGTTCATTTTTCGGTGGCCCTGGCAATGTTTTGATACTGCAAGAGAATACTGATTATTGCGATCTTACCCCCGGTGGCTTTGATTCTATTTGTAATAATCCAGACGATGAAGGAAGTCGAGCAGCAGGCTATATAGATTTTAACTTTGATGACCTTGTTACTATTCTTAGCTTAGACTTCTTTGATGTAGAAGATAAGCAAGCAGATATACCTAACGCATCCGATATTCAATTCTTCACTATTATTAATGGTGCAGAAGAAGAAATAACAGGCTTAAATGGTGGCAATGGTTTTGAAGCCCCCGATCTTGTTAACGGTGGTTTTGCGAGAACGTTTTTTGGTTTGAGTGGTATAGACAATGTAAGTCGTCTTAGAGTTAACCTTCCTGGATCTGGTGCTATTGATAACTTAGTCTTCCATACCGGTGAGCCAGCTGATGTTCCTGCACCCTCAACACTTGGTTTATTTGCGCTAGTTTTTGCTGGCATGTTCTATAGCAGAAAAAAAGCACAACAACTTTAAGATAAAAATTTAAGTTGAAAAAACCCGGATAGTTTTTCCGGGTTTTTTTATGTCTTCATAAAAACGAATATAAGAATACACTCTCAGCTTTTATATCAACCTTTCTAGTTGCCTTCGTTCGAAGTACACTAAAGCTACGAGTAGTGGTTAGGTAATTCAGAAATATAATGATTCAAGCAATGAAATCACTTTTATTGACTATAGTATTGCTAGGAACCTTTATCCCAGCATACAGCCAAGAGAAAAAGCTAGAATATTTTGAAGACGCAAAATCGGCTTTTGAACAAGATGACTTCGAGTCGGCTTATATTCATCTTAAAAATGCACTACAGGATGATCCCGCTCACTTACCCTCAAAACTTCTGATGGGACAGTTGTTACTCGTGACAGGCTATACTAATGAAGCCATAGTTGAGCTCAATGAAGCACTAGAATTCGATGCAGATTATAATCTAGTAGTTATCCCTTTAGCTCAAGCCTATTTACTACTTAGCAACAATCAAGCAGTTCTCGATTTAACAACCAACAATTTGGTGCCACATAATGTATTTGAATTGAGTTTATTAAAAGGAAACGCTGCATCAAACATTGGAGATTCTGCTGGCGCCCAATACTGGTATCAGCAAGCACTCAGAATAAAACCTAACAATACGAGGGCCATTAATAGCTTCGCGGGGCATTTACTTGAATACAATCAGGTTGAACAAGCGCTAGGATTAGTAAACCTTGCCATTAGCCTTGCCCCTAATTCAGCCAGAGCTTGGCATTTAAAAGGGAAACTTGAGCAGCAAAAAGGAAATTATGAAACGGCTCTCTCACATTACTCACAATCTTATGATATCGATAGAAGAGATCCTCTAATTAAACGCTCTCTTGCAAGTGTTTACGTCGAACTAGGCAACTATGAAGTAGCATTGCAGTACCTTGATGAAATACTAAAGCAAACACCAGACGATCCCAATGCACTTGTCTTAAAAGGGAGGATACTAGCACTAACGAACGAAGATGAACTATCCCGACAAGCTCTTGAAGACATTTCGCAGAAACTCAGCCTTTTAGACACTGACGAGAAAGCGAAGCGCTCAAGTTTAACTTTCTTGAGTGGATTGACGGCTTATCTCGCAGGTAATTTTGAAACAGCACTTAATGAATTCGAGTTATATGTTCAATCTAATTCTGGCAACTTAAATGCGATAGCCCTACTCGCTGATACTCACTTAAAACTAGGGCAATCCAAACTCGCATTAGATCTATTAGAGAATAATGAGCGTGTTGTCGCTAATAACCAAGCTGTCTCTATCGTTCTTTGTGACTTATATTTAGCCAATGGGCAAAGTTACAAATGTGACTCACTGATATCAGAGTTAAAGAGGATTCATGGAGAAAGTTCATCCTTAGTCCTTCTTCAAGCTAAATCCTTACAGCAACGAAAAAAATATGATGAGGCTTTAACACTTTTAAACAATAACTTAGAAAACCCCAATACGCCCGCTTCAGTATTACTATATGCAACACTTTATATGCAACTTGAGCAGCCAACAGAAGCATTATCGCGCGTTGAGCAGTTGGTACAACTGGCTCCACAAAATCTCTATTTTCTAAATTTAAAAGCAGAAGTACTCATACGCTTGGAAAACTTTGTAGAAGCAGACAAGGTTGTTACACAAATGTTATCTGAGGAGTCAACTTACTATTCAGCCCGGCTTAACAAAGCGCGCATCTACTACTTACGATCTCAACTCACTGAGTCAGAGCAGATGTTATTGTCAATACTTGAAGAAAACAGGCAAGATATTCAAGCGAATATCCTTCTAGGACAAACGCTGATGGCCCAATCAAGGTTTGATGAAGCATTACCCTATTTGCTATTAGCTAAGAATAGAGATTTAACAAATACCGTCGCACAAAGTCTTGTCATTGAAGCATTCATTCAGCAAGGTGACTATACGGGTGCTCTTATCGAGGTAGACGAGTTACTAAAATCAGATTTATTAAATCCTGAATACCTTGAACAAAAAGCAGATATACTGCTTGCATTGGATCGTATAGATGAAGCTAGGAAACAACTCAATTTACTTTTCGGCCAGTGGCAAGATAACCCAACTAAGTTATTGCAGCTCAGTCAATTACAAATTAGAACAGGTGATTTCGGCAATGCAGAAAGCTCATTGCTAAGAGCTTTGACACTATTACCCAATTCAGTATCATTGCGACTTGCTTACTCACGTTTGTTGTTACAAACGAATAATATTGAAAAAGCACAACCTATACTTGAAAAACTCCATACTGAGAACAAAGAGAATGCAGATGTCTTACTGTTATTAGGCGATTTGAGTTTTGTTAAGCAAGATTTAGAAGCAGCAAGAAAATATTACCTATCGTCCTATCAACAAGCAAATAGTTACAAACTTGCACTTATCAAGCTCTATCAATTAGCGAATCAGGGAATAGGTGCCACCGACTTTGTTACAGATATTGAACCACTTATTGAAATTTACCCTGACAACCATTTTCAGAAACACATTATTGCTGACTTTTTACTGACGAATGGTGAGCAAGAAAGAGCAACGCCATACTACATGCAGCTGATTAATATTGACGACATCCCTAACAAGCACAATATTTTCAATAACTTAGCTAACATATATTTGGATACTGATTTAGCACAAGCAAAATCTTTCATTACGCAAGCTCAGAGCATTCGCAATACACCAGAAATACTCGATACCAAAGGTTGGATCTTAGCAAAAGAGGAAAGTTACGATGAGGCACTAAATCTTTTGCGTCAAGCGTATGCTCGACAGTCAAACAACCCGGCTATTCGCTACCATATTGGTTACACATTAGAAAAAATGGGTAGAAAACAAGAAGCTAAAAATGAACTAGCAGCAGCTTTACAAACCAATAATGAATTTGAAGAAAGAGAAAAGGCGCTGGCTTTATACAACACGTTGCGTTAACGAAGAGAAATAATAATGGCTGCCCGAAAGCAGCCAGTTCATGAGCATTTAGTGAAAGAAAAACTCATTTGTATCCGCATCAATAGACACTATTGACTCCGGTAGTACATCACCAGACAGTATTTTATTGGCTAATGGGTTTTCTATGTAAGTCTGGATAGCACGTTTAAGTGGCCTAGCGCCATAAACTGGATCGAACCCAGCTTCAGCCAATTTATCAAAGGCACTGTCGGTTAGCTTAAGTTCAATATCTTTGTCTGCCAACCTGTTTGATAGATGTTCAAGTTGGATCTTAGCAATCGCTTTAATTTGTTCTCTGCCAAGCGGATGGAAGACAACGCTGTCGTCAATCCTATTAATAAATTCTGGCCTAAAGTAATCCCCAACAACAGACAAGACCTTCGCCTTCATCTCTTCGTATTGGACTTCTGTATGCATATCTTGAATAACATCAGAGCCTAAATTCGAAGTCATTACAACGACAGTGTTTTTAAAGTCAACGGTCCGACCTTGTCCATCAGTTAAACGGCCATCATCGAGCACTTGCAGTAACACATTAAAAACATCTGGATGCGCTTTCTCAACTTCGTCGAGTAAAACAACTGAGTATGGTTTTCGTCGAACCGCTTCTGTCAAATACCCGCCTTCCTCATAGCCGACATAACCTGGAGGTGCTCCGACTAGCCTAGCAACTGAATGTTTCTCCATAAACTCGGACATATCAATTCGCACAATGGCATCTTGTGTATCAAACATGAAGCCAGCTAAAGCTTTACATAACTCAGTTTTGCCAACACCTGTCGGTCCCAGTAATAAGAAAGAACCGATGGGGCGATTAGGATCAGCAAGTCCCGCCCTTGTTCTTCTGATCGCGTTAGAAACAGCAGAAACAGCTTCACTTTGTCCTACAACCTGTTGATGGAGAACCTCCTCCATCTTAAGCAGCTTGTCTCGCTCACCTTCAAGCATCTTATTTACTGGGATGCCTGTCCATCGAGAAAGAACATCTGCAATTTCATTCTCAGTTACTTTATTCTTTAATAAATTGAATTTTTGTTCTTCAGCTTCTGACGCTAGATCTAACTGCAATTCCAGCTCAGGAATCCGACCATATTGCAGCTCAGACATTCGGCTTAAGTCTGAAGCTCTTCGCGCTATATCCAGATCCAGTTTTGCCTGCTCTAATTGGGATTTAACTTGCTGTGTCCCTTGTACCGCAGATTTCTCTGAATTCCATACTTTCTCTAAATCAGAGAACTCAAACTCAAGTTTCTCTCGTTCCAACTCAATTAGCTCTAACCGCTTATGACTTGCTTCATCTGTTTCTTTAGCAAGCGCCCGTTCTTCGAGTTTAAGCTGAATGATACGCCTTTCTAATCTATCCATATCCTCAGGCTTTGAGTCCATTTGCAAGCGAATACTAGATGCTGCTTCATCAATCAAATCAATCGCTTTGTCCGGTAGTTGGCGATCGCTAATATATCGATGACTTAATGACGCCGCTGCGACAATAGCAGGGTCAGTAATATCTACTGAGTGGTGTAGCTCATATCTCTCTTTCAGCCCCCGTAATATTGCGATAGTGTCTTCTACACTAGGTTGATCTACTAAGACTTTTTGGAAACGACGTTCAAGCGCTGCATCTTTTTCTATATATTGGCGATACTCGTCCAAGGTAGTTGCCCCAACGCAGTGAAGCTCACCACGAGATAGCGCCGGTTTAAGCATATTCCCTGCATCCATTGCACCTTCGCCCTTCCCTGCACCTACCATGGTATGTAGTTCATCGATAAAGAGAATAATACGGCCTTCTTCTTTAGAGAGTTCGTTAAGAACTGCTTTAAGCCTTTCTTCGAATTCTCCACGATACTTAGCCCCTGCAACTAAGGAGCCCATATCGAGTGACAATACTCGCTTGTTCTTCAAACCTTCAGGCACTTCACCATTAACAATACGCTGTGCTAGCCCTTCAGCGATGGCTGTTTTACCTACGCCAGGCTCGCCTATCAGTACAGGGTTGTTTTTCGTTCTACGCTGCAATACCTGAACAGTACGGCGAATTTCTTCGTCACGCCCAATAACAGGATCTAATTTTCCTTGTTCTGCTCTTTCCGTTAGATCAGAGGTAAACTTCTCCAAAGCTTGACGCATATCTTCTGCATTTCGGTCTGTCACTGTTTGACCATCTCGCATTTTTTCAACTGCAGATTCAACCTTCTTCGGTGTTGCACCTAACTGCCTAAGAATATCACCTAGGCGCCCTTTATCTTCTGTTGCAGCTAAGACAAAAACTTCTGAAGTAATATAATCATCTTTACGTTTCTGAGATATTTTGTCACTGAGGTTGAGTAATACAACAGTGTCTTTACCTAATTGAACATCTCCTCCAACACCTTCGACGCGTGGCAGGCGTTCTATAGCTTCAGACAAAGTGGAGCGCAAACTATTCACATTGACACCCGCACTTTCAAGCAAAGGTCTCAGTGAGCCACTCTCCTGATTCAATAATGATGTCATCAAATGCACTGGCTCGATATATTGATGATCTCTCCCCAGTGCAAGCGATTGGGCATCAGAAATAGCCAATTGAAATTTACTCGTCATACGATCTAATCGCATAATTTCTTCACCTAATTAACGTCTATGTTCAAGGTTATGGGTACTGAACAATTTAAATTCAAGCACTTAAGCCACGGCCATTTGACTGAGATCAAAAATAAGCACTACTTACCCTTCTATCCAAATGCCGCTCGCCATACGGCCCGTCAAGCCATCTCTTCGATATGAAAAGAAGTCATCGCTCGTATACGTACATTGTTCTTCTTGAGCAACATTATGAACCCCTAAGGCACCTAATTTACTACTCGCTAAACGACATAGATCCAACCAGTACTTACCTTTAAACGGGCTTTTATAAAACGCTTTTTTTTCAGAAACGCTAAAGCAACAGAAAACATCCTCACCGACTTCAAACGACTCTGCTCCAATTGCTGGCCCCAACCAAGCAATAAGCTGTTCAGGATCAGAATCCATGGCACCTACAATATTTTCAACTATGCCAGACGCTAAACCACGCCAGCCAGCATGAACAGCAGCAACCTCGGATCCTTCAATATTACACAACAAAATTGGCAAGCAATCCGCTGTCATAACAGCGCATACTTGCTCAGCTCTGGACGTATATGATGCATCAGCATTTAAAGGAACAAGAGATTTTTCGTATAACTTTACAATGTCAGCACTATGAGTTTGATTTAACCACGTAATATTCTGATAATTGGGTAAAAGCGCCCTATTCTTGTTAACTCGTTCTGGTACATCGCCAACATGCAAACCAAGATTTAAACCATTGTATAGGCCACCACTATACCCACCAGTACGAGTCGTTGAAAATGACTTAACGTTTTCAGGCGCATCCCAACATGGTTGGATTAAATTTACCCTGCTCACTTAATGCTAACGGCCAGAATTAATCAAGATCTGGATTGTGTTCACTATCTTTCTCTAACTCCATTAATAGAGCCTTAAAGTCTGATGGCAGTGGTGCTTGCCATGTCAGCCACTCTCCAGTGATCGGATGAAACAATGCAAGCTGCGCTGCATGCAGAGCTTGTCTATGAAAGCTCCTCAGTAGATTAATAAACGACTCACTAGCCGCTTTGGGAGGGCGTGGCCGTCCACCATATAGGGGATCGCCAACTAAAGGATACCGTAAATGTGCCATGTGAACACGGATCTGATGAGTTCGACCTGTTTCTAGTTTCAACCTCAAATGAGTATGCGCTCTATATTTTTTTAATAATCTATAATGTGTCATCGCCGGCTTACCAGACTCTCTGACTGCCATACTCGTGCGTTTGGTCGAATGCCTGCCAATAGGTTTATCAATAGTACCACCAGCGACCATGGTGCCATTAACCACAGCTTCATACTCTCGACTTATTTCTCTCGCTTGTAGTTGTTCTACTAGATGCGTTTGAGCAGGGATGCTCTTAGCCACAACCATCAGACCTGTCGTATCTTTGTCCAACCTATGTACTATACCTGCTCTGGGCACATCAGCGACTTGCGGAGCGTGATTCAAAAGCGCGTTCAAAAGAGTTCCATCAGCATTACCTGCACCTGGATGTACTACGAGGTTAGCAGGCTTATTGATAACAATGATGTCTTCATCTTCATAGACAATATTAAGTGCTATGTCCTGTGCTTCATGCCTTTCCTGAGGCTCAACAATAACTTCTATCTCAACAGACTCATTTCCTTGTACTTTTTCCCTAGGAATACTCGAAACCAAACCATCAATCTTAACTTGTCCGGCCAAAATCCAATCTTTTATACGAGATCTTGAATAATCAGGGAACATTTCAGCTAAAGTTTGATCTAACC
>CAZVDU010000153.1:0-9598 GCA_964625615.1 uncultured Pseudoalteromonadaceae bacterium
GTTAAGTTGTTGACATCTAAAGTTTTGCGCCAATTTTACTTCTCTGCAAACCGGCCGCCTCGCTTAATGCCTGATTAGTATAGATCGAACGAACTTCGATACAAGTATGCAGATTAATACCTAAGTCTTTGTGTTTGATCGTTATCAGCAATAAATATACAGATTTAAAAGAGATTATTTGAAAAGCATAGATAAATCAATGGCTTGTATGTTTTTAGTTAGGGCGCCTGATGAAATATAGTCAACACCTAAAGTTGATAAATCCCTTAATCTATCTATTGTAATATTGCCTGATACCTCAAGCTTAGCGCTGCCTTTTGTCATATCAACGGCAATTTTGATGGCCTCAAGTGTAAAATTATCTAGCATAATGATGTCTGCCCCTGCATTAAGTGCTTGATTCAACTCGTCAAGAGACTCAACTTCTACTTCTATTTTCTTCTCAGGTTGCAGTTGACGGGCTTTTAATACAGCGTTATTGATACCACCACAAGAGAGAATGTGATTCTCCTTTATAAGGTACGCATCATTCAGTCCGATACGGTGATTGGTTCCACCACCACACAGAACTGCATACTTTTGTGCATATCGGAGTCCAGGTATTGTCTTACGAGTATCTAGCAATTGTGTGGATGAATTTTGTAGTAACTGAACAGCTTGCTGAGCTTGTGTTGCCGTAGCTGATAGAGTTTGCAAGAAATTGAGTGCTGTTCTTTCACCCGTTAATATGGCGCGAGCATTACCTTGTAACGTACAAATCTCTTGGCCTTGAACAAGCACTTGTCCATCGTGAGCGAGCCATTCTATGTGTATATCTGTGTCCAACTGTTTAAATACTTCCTCGGCCCATGCACGCCCAGAAAGAACACAATTCTCGCGAGTAATGATAGTCGCCGTTGCTTGTTGGTCTTTGGCTATCAGGTTCGCAGTGATATCGCCAGTGTCTGTGTCTGCAAAACCCAAGTCTTCTTCAATAGCATGTGAAACGTTGCGGATAATCTCTCTATCCAGTTCATTTTGAAAAGGTACAAACATAGTGGGTCTCAATAAGGTGTCAATGAAAAAGGCAGAGCTGCCTAGTTGTTGTTTAGCGTATTATTTCACGCAAATTAATACTGGCGCAACGTGAGTTGATCGCCTCGTTGTGTGAATTCTAACTGTTTTAGTGCGCTCATTCCCAACAGAATTTCATCACCTGTCATGCCTGGGTTAATATTAGCAGCTACATTAAATAAGTGGATATCACCTATACTCAATTCATTGAGGCGTGTCGCATAAACTGTTATTTGTCCGTTTGCGGTAGACACTCGGTGTGGTGTTCCTGATTGCAAACCAAGCTTATTGGCTAAATTGGCCGGTATAGATACATTAGTCGCACCTGTGTCGAGTAAAAAAGTAACTCGCTCTGAATTAATGGAGCCGGCAGATACGTAATGACCGTGACGATTGCGCTGCAGTTGGACTTCAGCGCCGTCAACAGTGCTTTTTGATAAGGGTGTAGTGTTAGGATTGTATTGTTGCTCTAATTCTTGATTGAAAAAGAGTGTCAGTAACAATAATGCAATTAGCCATGCAGCAATCAGCATACTCTTGCCCATTCTGCGTTGTGTATTATCTGCTGGTTCTGATGGTTGCATCGATAACTGACCTTGGCACATCTAAGAGGTATAATATCGTCCTTTTAATTTATCAAGAAATAGGAGATTAATGAAAGACATTAATGTAATAAGTAGTGTATGGCCGGAGTTTGAGTATGTGCCGTCATCATTTTGCGATGAGCGCCCGGAAAATGTACCTGTAAGCTTATTGGTCATTCATAACATCTCTCTACCAGCAGGAAGCTTTGGTACGCCATATGTGACAAACTTATTTACCGGTAAACTGGACATTCAGGCAGATGCGTCTTTTACTGATTTAAAGGGATTGGAGGTCTCATCTCATCTTTTTATTCGGCGAGATGGTCAGGTAATTCAATATGTTCCTTTTGACAAGAGGGCTTGGCACGCTGGTGTTTCCTCGTTTCAGGGACAAACCCGATGCAATGATTTTGCAATCGGTATTGAAGTGGAGGGGACAGATACTGATAGTTATACCGATGAACAGTACGCAAAACTCGTGTACGTATCACGAAAACTTATGCGACAATTCCCTCATATAACGCTTGGGCGTATTGTTGGGCACAACGATATAGCTTTCGGACGCAAAACGGATCCGGGGGCTTCTTTTGACTGGTGTAGGTACAGAGCTGCACTTAAACAGGAAAACGTATGACTTTAATTAGTTTACTTATTGCTTTAGCTGTTGAACGGGTGACAGTGAAATCACCTTATTGGCATTATGATTTCTATTTCTCCCGTTACTTAGATCTCATTGAGAAACAAGGATGGGGTAAAGATACTGCTTCTATGACTAATGTTGTGGCATTGTCGCTAATACCAGCCATTATTATTGGCTTATTGAACCAGGTTGTACTTGGATTTTTATTGAGTACGCTGTTCAACCTAGCATTGTTACTTATATGTTTAGGTTGTCCTATGCAACGAGCAAGCTACAGAGGGTTCTTAAGAGCCGCTCAGCAAGGTGATATGACTGCATGTGATTTGTATTCTGGGCAAATGGGGCATGATACGTCACAAACTGAGTTTAGTTTTGGTCAAAATTTGGTTTGGACCAATTACAGCCACTATGCGGCTGTCATTATTGCTTTTGTTTTCTTTGGTGGTGCTGGTGCTGTTTTTTACATACTCGCCAGAAATATAGCCGGGATTTATGTTGACCGAGACAGTGAGGCAGCAAAGCATGCTGAACAAGTATTGTATTTTATTGATTGGGTGCCAGTAAGGATTACTGCTTTGGGCTTTCTGTTGGTTGGGCATTTCTCTCGCGCCATGCCTGTTTGGCTCGCTGCGTTATTTGATAAAGATATTTCAGCCAAGCCTCTATTAGCAAAAGTATCTAAAGCTGCGGAAGAAATTGATCCGAATCCCGAGGATTGTACTGAAGAACCTTGCACAATGGTGAAACTTGCTAAAAGGAACGTGATATTTATGCTGATGGTGCTGTCATTATTAACGCTGGCAGGTGTTGTTATATAATATCCGTGTGTAACTGACTTAGATTTAAATTGATGGGTGTCTTTATGCAGTCTCTAATTCAGTGAGTGAATCTCTATGATGTTATTTAGGCAGCTTTCGTTATTTTGGTTGCTTGTTTTTATAATGCCGATCCCTTATTTGCTCGCTGCCGACAATAAATCGACACGCACTATTGTTAAATTTTGTGCACCTCAAAATAATGTCTATCCTTTTTTTCTTTCTGACAATGACGGCTTGACTGGCATCAATCCTGATATGATGAAGCAAGTATTTACTGAAAGCATTTTGCCAGAAGCAATACTTATATATGTGCAAAAACCGTGGAAGCGCTGCAATGCAGATTTAGAAAGCGGCGTTGTTGATATGATGATAGGTGGTTTTGATCCTAAGAGAGAAGGTGTTGCTTACCCACCAACGCTAGGCTTCAAACTTACAGACGCCATCTTATCAACAGCAGATGTTTGTTTCTTTAGTATTCGTGGTGAGCAAATGGAAAGAACGCGAGCAGGTATACAGGACAAGTCATCTTTTATTGTCGGTATTGAAGCGGGGTTTTCAAAACAACACAATACTACTGTTAAACCACGTTGGGTTGAGCTGTTTAACCCAACAGAAAAGTATCGATTGCTAGAAAAGGGGCGTATTGATGCCATTGTACAAGTGTGTGCGATGGATAGTGCTTATCCTATAACGCCAAGGGTAGAAGCTGTTGGCCTCAAAGAGCTTGAAGCGTTGTACCCTGCTTATTTATCCAACCCTGCCTATGTTGTATTCAGTGAAAAATTTGCTAAAGAACATAATGAGTTAGCAAAACGTATTATTACATTATCCCAACACATCGACAAAGCCCGAGTTTATAGTCGGTATCAATCAAAAAATTAGCTATCTAATAGCTGAATCAATATATATACATTTTTTTCTATAGTTCTAGTTTACAGCTATATGTTTTACTAATGTTATTGTTTTGCCTTGTTTTAATCAAAGTGATGCCTTAGTATTCTGTCAAATTAATTCCAATGGTAAATTGGTCTTACCATTTTTGGGTGGCTATGCGTCGAGTTAAAACCAAAAAATTGTCTGATGTTATTGCAGAACAATTAGAGGGTATGATCCTTGACGGTACTTTTTTGAGTGGGCAAAGACTGCCTTCTGAGAGGGTGTTAGCAGAACAGTTTGATGTGTCGAGGCCTTCTTTGAGAGAAGCAATTCAGAAGCTTGAAGCTCGGGATTTGCTTGATCGCAAACAAGGTGGTGGCACATTTGTAAAACGACGACTCTCTTCTATAGTCAATGATCCATTGATAGAAATGATTGCGTCACGTCCAGAGACTCAATTCGACTTGCTTGAGTTTAGGCATGGGCTCGAAGGTATGTCTGCTTACTATGCGACTTTACGAGCGGAGCCTGATGAATTGGAGAAATTAAAAATTGCGTATAAGTCTGTCCAAAACACACAACAACTTAGTGAAGGTGAGACGCAGGATTTTGAATTGCAATCAGAGGCATTAACGCAATTTTATTTAGCCATGACCGAAGCGTCTCATAATGTAGTGTTACTGCACGTGATTAGAGGCTTACTGCCAATCCTTAAAGAGAATATTCAAGCCAACTTACGGGCTTTATCGGTGAAACCTGATGCCGTGGCAGAAATTAATAGGCTTCGCCACAGTATCATGATAGCTATTACAGAGAGTGACCCCGTTAACGCAAGAATGGCCAGCAATACCTTATTAGAATTTATCGAAAAAACGCTGTTAGATATTAATCGTCAAGATACTCGAATGCAGCGAGCATTAAGACGAATCGAAGTGAAAAAGGACGAGTACTAAGAGAGTACCAATTGTTAGGGAATAACACCGCTGCAATTATTGTTTAATGAAGATGATACAAAGGCTATAAAATAAGCTATGTTAAGTATCTTCATTGATTTGACTATAAACCAGTAAAGGAACGCACCATGTCAGAAATGATGCATCCCGATGTGGATCCACAAGAAACTCAAGAATGGCTTGACGCCTTAGCAGCTGTATTAGCTGAAGAAGGCTCTGAGCGTGCACACTACTTATTAGAAAGCATGATCGAGAAAGCACGTCGTTCAGGCGCTCACTTGCCGTATACCGCGACAACAGCTTATATCAATACCATTCCTCCTGGCCAGGAACCAACCATGCCAGGTGATCAAACCATAGAAGCAAAGATTCGAGCTGCTATTCGTTGGAATGCGATGATGATGGTTGTTCGTGGCTCCAAAAAAGACTTAGAGTTAGGTGGACACATATCGAGTTTTGCCTCTTCTGCGATGCTTTATGATGTCGGTTTTAACCATTTCTTCCGTGCACCGAATGAAAAAGACGGTGGAGACTACCTATTCATTCAAGGTCACGTATCGCCAGGTATCTATTCAAGAGCATATATCGAAGGTCGTTTATCGGAAGGTCAGTTAGATAATTTCCGTCAAGAGGCAGAAGCAGATGGCCTCTCTTCATACCCACATCCTAAGTTGATGCCTGATTTCTGGCAGTTTCCTACGGTTTCAATGGGCTTAGGCCCAATGCAGGCTATTTACTTAGCACGATTTCTTAAGTATTTGACTGATCGCGGTTTAAAAGACTGCAGCGAACAGCGTGTTTGGTGTTTCTTGGGCGATGGCGAAGTTGATGAGCCAGAAAGCTTAGGGGCTATTGGTTTAGCTTCTAGGGAAGGTTTGGATAACCTGACTTTCGTCGTTAACTGTAATTTGCAACGTTTGGATGGTCCTGTTCGTGGTAACGGTAAAATTATCCAAGAACTTGAAGGTACATTCCGTGGTGCAGGTTGGGAAGTACTCAAAGTTATTTGGGGACGCTACTGGGATCCGCTACTCGCGAGAGATACGTCAGGCAAGCTATTAGACTTGATGAATGAAACAGTCGATGGCGAATACCAAAATTTTAAAGCCAAAGGCGGTGCTTTTACACGTGAGAATTTCTTTGGGAAGTATCCTGAGCTGAAAGAAATGGTGTCGAATATGTCTGACGAAGATATTTGGCGCTTGAATCGCGGTGGACATGATCCTGTTAAAGTTTATGCTGCTTACGATAAAGCCGTTAAAACCAAAGGTCGCCCTCAGGTTATCTTAGCTAAAACGGTTAAGGGCTATGGTATGGGCTCGGCCGGCGAAGGTAAGAACATAGCCCACAACGTGAAGAAAATGGAGCTTGATGCGGTTAAGCATTATCGTGACCGTTTTAATATTCCAATTTCTGACGAAGATTTACCGAATTTCCCTTATTTCAGGTTTGAAGATGGCTCACCAGAGTTTGAATATTTAAAAGCACGCCGCGATGCGCTTCATGGTTATATGCCTGTGCGTCTTAATAACAGTTCAGAAGATTTACCAGCGCCGCCATTGAAAGCTTTTGAAGCTATTACTAAAGGTTCGGGTGAACGTGAGATATCCACTACTATGGCTTTTGTGCGTGTTTTAACGGTGATGTTAAAAGACAAAAAAGTTGGTTCTCGCGTTGTTCCTATTATCCCTGATGAAGCACGCACCTTCGGAATGGAAGGTTTGTTCCGCCAAGTAGGTATATACTCCAATGTGGGACAGAAATATGTCCCTCAAGATGCTGATCAGGTGGCTTATTATCGTGAAGATAAAAAAGGTCAGGTACTACAAGAAGGCATCAATGAACTAGGTGCTATGGCGTCATGGGTTGCTGCGGGTACATCTTATTCAACGAATAACCTACCGATGATCCCCGTTTATATCTATTACTCAATGTTTGGTTTCCAACGTGTTGGGGATATGGCATGGGCTGCAGGTGATAGCCAAGCCCGAGGATTCTTGGTGGGCGGTACTGCAGGTAGAACAACCTTGAATGGTGAAGGCTTACAGCATCAAGATGGCCATAGTCATGTTCAAGCTGGGCTGATTCCAAACTGTATTAGCTACGACCCAACATACGGGTATGAAGTAGCAACGATTGTCCAAGACGGTATGCGTCGTATGTTTGAAGAACAAGAGAATGTTTTCTACTACCTGACTGTCATGAATGAGAACTACGTTCAGCCTGAAATGCCTAAAGGTAGTGAAGAAGGTATCGTTAAAGGTATTTACTTGCTCGATAAAGTAGGTGCTGCAAACAGTAAGAAGAAAGTGAAGTTACTTGGCTCAGGTACTATTTTGTTGCAAGTTAGAGAAGCTGCGAAGATTCTGAAAGAAAAATTCAGTGTTGCTTCTGAGGTATACAGTGTCACCTCATTTAATGAGCTTGGTAGAGATGGTTTGGATTGTGAGCGCTACAATATGCTTAATCCAGCGAAGAAAGCGAAAATACCCTACATTACAAGTGTGTTGAATGACGGTAATGATGGTCCTACTGTTGCCGCGACTGACTACATTAAGAGTTATGTCGATCAAGTCAGAGCTTTTGTTCCTGGTCAATATCGTGTGTTGGGTACTGACGGCTTTGGTCGTTCGGATAGCCGAGCGAATCTGCGTCATCACTTCGAAGTCGATGCTAAGTTTATTGTCGTTGCTGCGCTGACAGAGTTGATGAAAGCAGGCGATCTAGATAAGAAAGTCGTTAGCAAGGCCATTGAAGAGTTTGGTATTGATGTGGCGAAAACAAACCCACTCTACGCATAGTCGATCAGGGAGATAATATAATGTCAGATTTACAAGATGTATTAGTACCCGATGTCGGTGGCGAAGAAGTAGAGGTCATTGAGGTTTGTGTCTCTATTGGTGATAGCGTAGAAGCTGAAGATTCGCTTATTACAGTTGAAAGTGATAAAGCGAGTATGGACATTCCCGCGCCATTTAATGGTGAGATTGGGGAAATACTGGTGAAGGTCGGTGACAAGATCAGTCAAGATAGCTTGATCATGAAAATGTCATCAGCGAGTGCGCCAGCTCCAGAAGCAGAAGAACAAGCACCAGCACCAGTGGTAGAAGAATCAACAGTTGCTAAAGAACCTGCTCCTCAGCCAGTAGCTGAAGCAGCCCCTGCTGTAGAAGCAACATCAGCAGTGATTGAAGTTAAAGTACCTGATATTGGTGGTGACGAGAATGTTGATATTATCGACGTTCTGGTCGAAGTTGGTGAGACCATTGAGAAAGAAACAGGCTTAGTTACTCTTGAGACTGATAAGGCCACGATGGATGTGCCTTCACCAGAAAGTGGTGTTGTTACATCTATCACTGTTAGTGTGGGCGATAAAGTATCTGAAGGCTCATTGATCTTGATGTTAGAAACAACATCATCTGCGGCTGCGACAGTTGCCGAGAGCCAACCTGCACCAAAAGCCGAATCAACACCAGCATCTGCAGTAGATAAAACACCTGAGCCAAAACGAGCGCCTGTGCCACATCATCCTTCTGCGGGAGAAGTTAAAGCGAGTGGAAATATTTATGCGTCTCCTGCTGTTAGGCGTTTAGCTCGTGAGTTTGGTGTTGATCTGAATTTAGTCAAAGGCACTGGTCGTAAAACACGTATCTTGAAAGAAGATGTTCAATCTTATGTTAAGTACGAGCTGTCTCGTCCAAAAATGACGCCAGGATCATCTGTAGCCAGTGGTAGCGGAGGATTACAAGTGCTTGCGCCACCTAAAGTTGACTTTACGAAGTTTGGTGAAGTTGAAGAAATCCCGCTTACGCGAATTCAGAAAATATCGGGTCCTAACTTACACCGCAACTGGGTGACTATTCCACACGTTACACAATTTGATGAAGCTGATATTACAGAGCTAGAGGCGTTCAGAAAGTCGCAAAATGCGATTTCCGAAAAGAAAAAGCTCGGTATTAAAATTACGCCACTGGTTTTCATGATGAAGGCAGTTGCCGATGCGCTCAAAACCTATCCAGTATTTAATTCGTCATTGTCTGAATCGGGTGAAAGTCTGATACAGAAGAAGTATTACCATATTGGAATTGCTGTCGAGACACCGGGTGGTTTGGTTGTGCCAGTTGTTAGAGACGTTGATCAGAAGGGCATATACGAACTATCAACAGAGCTGATGGAAATCAGTAAAAAAGCGCGTGATGGAAAACTAAAAGCCGCTGACATGCAAGGCAGCTGCTTTACCATTTCGAGCTTAGGTGGTATTGGCGGAACAGCATTTACGCCTATCGTTAATGCACCTGATGTTGCTATTTTAGGTGTTTCAAAGAGCGATATGAAACCTAAATGGAATGGAGCAGAATTTGAGCCAAGGTTGATGTTACCACTTTCTCTTTCGTACGATCACAGAGTGATTGATGGTGCAGTGGCTGCTCGCTTTACAACACATTTGAGTAAGGTATTAACGGACATCCGGGAAATGCTTTTGTAGATTATGGTTAATAAGTTAGGCCGTCATGGAACCTTGCCAAGAATTAGGAGGGTTTCATTTGAAAGCTTACTTTAGCCTAGGTAGAATCTAGCCGTTTTTTGAAAAGATAATTTTGCCTGAAAAGGGCACACGAAATTTTGAGGTCAGTAATGAGTGAGATTAAGACTCAGTTAGTTGTTTTAGGTGCA
>CAZVDU010000154.1:0-9335 GCA_964625615.1 uncultured Pseudoalteromonadaceae bacterium
ATTTGCATAGCGGCTCTCCTATATACTCAAGTTGTCGAGGCGTTTACCGCCCCAAACTCTATTAACAATGGTACGAGTAACAACGATTGCGGTAAACATCGATGTGACAATACCGATAGCCAAGGTCACTGAGAACCCTTTAATCGGACCTGTTCCAACAGCAAATAAAATAAGTGCAGCAATCAAGGTCGTGATATTGGCATCTAGAATAGTCGAAAACGCACTATCGTAACCATGATGGATTGCCTGCTGAGGTGACCGCCCTTCACGCATTTCTTCTCGTATCCGCTCGAATATCAACACATTAGCATCAACCGCCATACCCACGGTTAATACAATACCGGCCATACCAGGTAAGGTTAATGTCGCACCAGGGATTAATGACATCACACCAACAATTAAGACCAGGTTACTTGCCAATGCAATGTTTGCCACCACACCAAAAGCACGGTAATAAACCAACATAAAGATAAGTACTAATCCAAAGCCCCAAATAATAGCCTGCATACCTAAGTCGACATTCTCTTGGCCAAGGCTTGGACCAACTGTTCTTTCTTCAACGATTTGAATTGGCGCAATCAACGCACCTGCTCTTAGCAACAACGCTAATTCCTGTGCTTTAGCAGGAGAATCTAGCCCTGTCGTTCTGAACTGATTCCCAAACACGCCTTGTATGGTCGCAACACTAATAACTTCACGTTTTTTCTCGAAGATAAGCTTGCCTTCGGCGTCACGCTCATCCGTAGATTTAAACTCGATAAACACAACAGCCATCGGCTGACCCACAGCACGCTTAGTGAAGCGCTTCATCTTGCTACCGCCATCAGAATCTAACGAAATAGACACCATTGGTAATCCATATTCATCAAGCCCGGCATTTGCGTCAATAATTGAACTACCAGAGACAATAACTTGTTTTTTCAGTAGTACGGGAACGCCATCTTCATAAAGAACTTCTGAACCTGGAGGTACACGCCCATCAAGTGCATCTCTAACATCGTGATCGATATCGACTTCACGATATTCCAACGTCGCCGTTGCATTCAAAATCTCTTTAGCAAGCGCTGTATCTTGAATACCAGGCAGTTGAACAACAATACGTTCTGCGCCTTGACGCTGTACCAATGGCTCTGCCACACCTAACTGATTCACACGGTTACGGATAATAGTGATGTTTTGCTTGATAGCGTAGTCACGCGTTTCTAACAATCGTTGCTCGGACATGCTCACAAACAAAGCGAGGCCATCCCGCTCTGTGTAAGTAAGGTCTGGATTTTGTGATCTTAGAAAGCGTTCTGATGCATCCAATGTTTCTTGATCGCGAAAACGAATTTCAACACCATCATCCAATTGCTTCACTGAACGATAACGTAGCTTCTCTTCACGTAATGAGGTTCTAAAGTTACCTACCATATCTTGGAAAGACTTGCTGATGGCTTCTTGCATGTTCACTTCCATCAAGAAGTGAACACCGCCACGCAAATCCAACCCAAGCTTCATAGGTGTACCACCTAAGCTATCCAACCAATCTGGTGTTGCAGGTGCTAGATTAATCGCCACTGAGTAATCTTCAGAGGCTTTGCGTAAATCCCTAGCAATCATTTCTCTGGCTCTTAACTGCGTATCACCATCATTCAAACGAACCAAAATTTGCTCGTCTTCAAGGGCAATACTCTTGGCTGTTATATCATTCGCAGCCAACAAGTCTCTTACTCTGTCCAACAGGCCGGTATCAACAATGGCAATTTCATCACCCGATATTTGAACTGCAGGATCCTCACCATACAGATTAGGAGACGCGTAAAGCCCAGCAAAAGCAATGACAAGCATCACTAATATGGCTTTCCACAGAGGGGTATTATTTAACACGAGATTTTCCTTTTAGCCTTTGGCAATTTGCATACTTAGCGAGCCTATTGCAAAGCCAGCAGCATTCTTAAAACTGATACAAATCAAATATTCTTCATTGTACCTTTGGGTAACAACGCCGAAATAGCTGATTTTTGTATCACAGTATTTGTTGTGTCATTCAACGCAATTTCAATAAAGTCTTTTTCTTCAGTCACTTTCGTGATGCGTCCAACGAGTCCGCCTTGCGTCAACACTTCATCTCCTTTACTCAACGATGACACCAAGTTTTTATGATCTTTAACGCGCTTTGCTTGTGGACGATACAGCATGAAGTAAAAAATCAAGCCAAAAACACCCAACATGATCAACATACTAAAACCACCGTCTTGTGCGCCGGCACCTGTTTGAGCATATGCATTAGAAATAAAAAAATTCATTTTTCACCTTTGTTTTTCTTGGTTATTTGTTACTTATAAAGCCGGTACTGGTAAGTCACGAGCAGCGTAAAAGTCATTCACAAAAGCATCTAAAGAGCCTTCATCAAGAGCATCTCTAAGCCCTTGCATAACACTTTGATAAAAATGCAGATTGTGAATAGTATTCAATCTTGAACCCAGTATTTCGTTGCACTTGTCAAGATGATGTAGATATGACCGAGAGTAATTTTTACAAGTGTAACAATCACATTTTTCATCCAGTGGCCCGGTATCTGTCTTATGTTTAGCATTACGAATTTTAACAACGCCGGTGCTAACAAACAGATGACCATTCCTCGCATTGCGCGTTGGCATCACACAATCGAACATATCAATACCACGTCTTACCGCTTCGACGAGATCTTCAGGCTTACCAACGCCCATTAAGTATCTGGGTTTTTCAGCCGGGATTTGGTGCGCAGTATGATCCAAAATTCGCATCATATCGTCTTTAGGCTCACCAACAGACAAACCACCGATGGCATAGCCATCAAAATCTATATCAACAAGCCCTTGCAATGATTTATCTCGCAAGCCCTCATACATACCACCTTGGATGATGCCGAATAAAGCAGATGGATTATCGCCATGAGCCTGCTTACTGCGTTTTGCCCAACGCAAAGACAGCTCCATAGATTGACGAGCTTCTGTTTCGGTTGCAGGGTAAGGCGTACATTCATCGAAGATCATAACGATATCTGAACCTAGATCTCGCTGCACTTCCATCGACCTTTCTGGCGTTAATAAAATCTTCTCACCGTTTATCGGAGAACGGAAAGTCACACCTTCTTCGGTAATTTTGCGTAAATCACCCAAACTAAATACTTGGAAGCCGCCTGAGTCAGTCAGAATGGGCTTATCCCAATGCATAAAGTCATGTAAATCACCATGCATTTTGATGATGTCAGTGCCAGGCCTTAACATGAGATGAAATGTATTGCCCAAGCAGATATGAGCGCCCGTGTCTTTTAGTTCCTCAGCAGTCATCCCTTTAACGGTTCCGTAGGTTCCTACAGGCATAAATGCGGGGGTTTCGACAACACCGCGATCAAAAAGCAAGCGCCCTCTTCGTGCTTTGCCTTCTGTTTTTAACAACTCATACTGCATAAAATTCCTCATATTATTCAACACGACCTGGGTTGAATAATAGTCAAACTTGCCGGGAAATGGCCCCGTCTAAAAAAGAGCCGCGATTATATACCCAAACCACGCAGAAATGCGAGTTTCAGAGCCTCAGAGGGCGCTTAATTTAACACGAGCTAGTGCCAAGAAATTGGAAACGCTTAACAACAAAGCAGTAGTACATTATTACTGTGTGTGTTTTTCTAAAAACATAGAGTCGCCGTAACTAAAAAACCGATACTCTTGCTCTATCGCTTGTTGATAAGCATTCTTAATATTATTGCTGCCTGCAAACGCACTTACTAACATCATCAATGTTGATTCAGGCAAATGGAAATTGGTAATTAAGGCATCTACTACCAAGAACTCATAGCCTGGATAGATAAAAATATTGGTATCGCCAAAAAATGGCTGCAAATTATTGCCTTCAAATTTAGATTCTTGTGCTGCTGACTCAATAGAACGCACTGATGTTGTACCAACAGCAATAACTCTCCCACCATTCTTTTTGGTTCTAAGAATGGCATCAACTACATCTTGTTGAACCTCTGCATATTCACTATGCATTTTATGCTCAAGTATATTTTCAACACGCACCGGCTGAAATGTGCCAGCCCCTACGTGTAAAGTTACAAAGGCTTGCTCTATACCTTTGTCAGCCAACGTCTGTAATAATTCATCATCAAAATGTAACCCTGCTGTAGGCGCCGCCACAGCACCAGGCTTTTCATTATAAACGGTTTGATAACGCTCTTTATCTGTCTCTTCATCAGCCCTATCGATATAAGGCGGTAATGGCATATGGCCGTATGTTTCTAGCAGCTCCAATATTGTTTGAGGACCATCGAACTCAATCTCAAATAATGCTTCTTTTCGGCCCGTAACCGTGCCCCAAACATGTTCTTCTAACAGCAACCGCGTACCTTCTTTAGGCGACTTACTTGCTCGAACATGCGCAAGCACTTTATGCGCATCAAGCATTCGTTCAACCAATACCTCTACCTTGCCGCCACTTTCTTTATGGCCTAACAAACGTGCCGGTATGACCCGTGTGTTGTTAAAAATGAGAAGATCGCCTTTATTCAGCAGATTTAAGATATCAGTAAACTTTCTGTGCTCAATTTGCCCACTTTTACCATCAAGATGCAAGAGGCGGCTGGCCGTTCTTTGCTCTGTTGGGTAACGCGCAATAAGGTGATTGGGAAGCTCGAAGTCAAAATCCGAAAGTTTCATGTCATAGTACCGTGCTTGGGTCAAGAAGTTCGCGCGGCATTATACGCATCGGCTAGGATAAGTGCACCAAGACATATTGCTAAAACTCAATAATGTCGAAGAGTTCACTGCTTTTGGGAAAAGCAACCACCGACTTAGGAGGTACCTAAATCAAACAAAAAGATTGGCTTAACTAACTGATTTAAATAAACATTACAAAAGCCTTTGCGCACCAAAGCGTTAATAACTCAGTATTCTTGAGAATAATTAAAGGTAAGAGTAAAAACTCAACCCTTATTCATTTAAATATGGTTTAGGTATTTTTGCATATAACATTATCTTGTTTACCATACCTATATTACCTTGTTAGTCACTCAGTTTTGGCTAAAATATAAACAGATTTTAGAACTTCCTTGTGTCTTCCCATTAAAGTCGTTCCGGCCACTTGGCCGGTTTTTTTTTGCCTGCAACATACAATTTATTGTTATTATTTCTAAAAATGAGGGTCCCTTATACCCATATCAGACAACAATATCACTCAGGGCATATTTCGTTATGACGACTTTTCAAGTCATTGAGACATTACTACTTATCATTGCTAACGGTATACTTGCCTTTATAACAACAAGGATAACCAAGCTACCTCTTACACTAAATGTCTTGTTATGGGGCATAGTGTCATCAGCGCTCGTCCCCGTTTTAGGCATTGATACAGGCATTCGATTCGATAATTTCGAACACCTCATTCTCTTTGTGCTTATCCCCATCCTTGTATTCGAGGCAGCCCTCAATATTCATACACACTTATTCAAACCACTCCTTGGGACGATTTTGTTTTCAGCAACATTTGGCGTTTTAGTCGCTATGAGTATTTCAGCTGTCATACTGTTCTTCGGTATTAACCACCCAACTGGGTTCCCTTGGATCGCAGCCCTAATCGCAGGCTTAGTGATTTCAGCAACCGATCCTGTTGCTGTTGTTAGTCAACTTAAAGTAGCCAATGCGCCCCATAAGCTAGGGACAATTATCGAAGGCGAGAGTTTGTTCAATGACGCAACGGCTATCGTTTTATTCGGAATATTGGTTTCAATGGCAACGGGTGGCAGTGATATTGGCTTGTTATCTGGCACGCTTTCACTACTTAAAGTGCTCATTGGTGGTGTCGTTGTTGGTGTCGTTTTTGCCTTTGCTACCAAAGCAATATTAAAGCTTGTTGGACCAAATGCAGATTATTATGTCGTCACAAGCCTTGCTCTAGCCTATGGCAGTTTTTATGTCGCAGAACATGTCCTTCATGTATCAGGCGTTATTGCGGTGCTCACTTCAACACTGCTTCTTAAGAAAGATCTGCTCGCACTAAAAGACGATGGCAAAGTTCACGGCAATTGGGAAATGTTTGCCTTTATCGCCAATATTATTGTGTTCTTTTTAATGGGACTCGTCGTAACCTTTGATATGTTCACTGAGCAATGGCTTGCTATTCTATTGGGGATTGCAGCAGCATTTGTTTCAAGGTTAGTGGCTGTGTACTTCTCTGTCTTTGTTGGCCGTGTTATTTTCAGAAATGACATAGACTGGAAATACGCGCCCGTTATGGTTTGGGGTGGTCTAAGAGGCGTCGTTACCATCGCTCTGGTATTAGCACTCCCTCTTGATATTCCTTATTGGTGGACAATTCAGTCTATAGGGTTTGGTGTGGTGCTGTTTACTTTAGTTGTTCAGGCGACAACCAATCCGGCTTTACTCAAAAAATTAAAATTAAGTCAGTAGACTCTTTCCATCAAAACTAAGCGCCTAATGACTGATTGCTCTTTAGGCTTCAACCCTTTCTGCATAAGGCATAAAGGGTAAATTATCACACCTTAAATTCTTTTAAACTGCTCATTATATAAACAACACTATCACACCCTGATTAATACCTCGCTACAACTTCTTACAACTATGCTATTGATTACGTTTGCATTATTTCGCCTTTTTAGCTAACGTTGAATTATAATATAATTAACAATTATATAACAATAAAACACAAGAACCTCACAGCAGCGTTATAAGTCACCTGAGTTAAAATGCAAAAGCTACAGAGTACTTGTGTACGAAACGGTTTGACAAAGTTTCGCAGAGTGCAGTCGCGGAGATAGCCAAACAAAAAGCTAAAACTAGGGGAATGCACGATGACACTAACCAAAAAACCATTAGGCAAGGCGATAGCACTGGCGCTATTAAGCAGCGCCTATATCTCACCACAACTTTTTGCGCAAGAAGCCGAAGAAGAAACCGAAAAAACAGACTTTGAACGCATCGTTGTAACGTCACAAAAGCGTGTAGAAAATATTAACGAAGTACCTATCGCCGTATCAGTGTTACGAGAAGACCAAATCAATGCCGCCTTCGCGCCGAATATTGAAGGCTTACAAAGCCTCGTGCCGTCGGTAAGCTTCCGCAAAGGTAATACAACACGTAACTCAGCACTTACTGTGCGAGGCATAGGAACAGTGTCGTTCAGTATTGCAGCAGAGCCAAGCGTATCAACCGTTGTTGATAACGTCGTTCTCGGGCGATCAGGACAAGCTTTTACAGATCTTTACGATCTCGAACGGATAGAAGTATTGCGTGGCCCTCAAGGGACTCTTTTTGGTAAAAACGCGTCTGCTGGTGTGGTCAACATCACAACGAAGCGCCCCACTGAAGAATTTGAAGGAATGATAGAAGCAACGTTATTCCAAGATAATGAATATCGATTACGTGGCCGCGTGTCAGGCGGACTCAATGACAATGTTTCTGGCAGTCTGACCGTCGTTAAATCAGAATTCGATGGTTACATCTTCAACGTGTTCAACAATGAAGATGTGAATGGTTACGACAAAGAAGGTCTGCGCGGCGTACTCGACATTGATGCCGGTAATGAGACGGACATCTTAGTAATTTTTGAAACGGTTGATTCAAATGATGATTGTTGTGCAGACTTAGAGCTACTGCCAAGTGGCCGGAATCCAAACTCAGAGGCAGCCCCGAACAGTCAGGGCGTTGTCAATGGCGTCGCCGATATAGATTTAGGCAATAGACGTGTCGATCATGATTTTGAAACACGCACTATCGATAAACAGACAGCCTTTTCAGTCCAAGTAGATAGGCCTATTGGCGACCATACCTTTACATCAATAACAGCGTTCAGAAACTGGGAAAACACCGAGTTTCGCGAAGGTGATTTTACTTCCATTGGTGGCACCTTCCGTGAACCAGTATTCGGCGTTCCTTTCCAATTACACGATGTTGGTCCTCAGGAATGGGATCAGGTTTCACAAGAGTTTCGCCTCGCTTCGCCTGTTGGCCAAGTCGTTGAATATCAACTCGGACTATTCTATTGGAATCAACAATCGGAACGCAGCTTTACCCGTGAAGCCAGTTGTCAAAACAACAATGGTCAATTCAACGCCGCTATTACAGACTTTTTAGAAACCGATTTAGGCATCAATGATCCAAGCGAGCAACAAGTCGCAGACTTTATCGCGACCGAGGGGCTAAGTTGTTTATCCAACGATATCGTTAGTGCAACAGCCTTTATGGAAACAGAATTCGAAAACTATGCTGTTTTTGCCGATGGCCGTTACAATATTAACGACGACTTTCGCATACTCTTTGGTGCACGACTCACCAGAGATGAAATCTCTTTCCAACACAATCGCCGCAACAATGACGAATTTAGACGCACAGGTGTTGGTGTACGAAGCTTTGGTACTAACTTCGATGGGGAAACCGATGAAACAGACTTCTCTATCAAAATAGGTGCGCAGTGGGACGTTACCGATAACAGCAATCTGTATGCAAGCTTCTCACAAGGCTATAAAGGCCCGGCGTTCAATGTGTTTTTCAACATGGCAGAAAACGACACGTTACCCATTGGACCTGAAACATCTGACGCTTTTGAGATAGGCTATAAGTACGCATCAAGGAACTTATTGTTTAATGCGGCTATATTCCGTACAGAAATTGATGGTTTCCAAGCAAACAACCCTGAGTTACTCGATGGTGTCTTCATTACACGCTTAACCAACGCAGGTTCGGTCATCACTGAAGGCTTTGAGTTTGATTTCTTATACAGAGCCACCGACAATTGGACATTATCTGGCGGGTTAGCCAGCATAGATGCCGAAGTTGATGAGTTTATGTGCCCTGTTGGGTTGGATACTTGTGACGGCAGCTCAGGCGCCGACCTCCCCTTCTCACCTGATTTAAAATATTCATTAGCCAGTGAGTACATCTGGTATCTAGAGAATATGGATATCATCTGGAATGCTTCTTATGTTTATACAGACGAGATATTCTCTGGTGGACCAGGTCAAACAGCAGAAGACAATCCGCCAGCCTTATTACCTGATTATGGCATCTTCACCACCAGCGTTGCTTTCTCATTCAACGAAGACCAATACCGTATTTCGTTGATTGCTAAAAACCTATTTGACGAGCAATTCGTCACCACCTTTAGTGGCGACGGCTTCCGTTACCAAGTGCCTCGTGATGCAGAGCGTGTGTTAGGTGTTCAGTTTAGGGTTAATTTCTAGAGAGTGTATTTGAAATAACGGATAAACGAGCGAGCGGCTTTAGCCCGGATCAAGCAGGAATACTGTAACAGATTCGCGGCTAAAGTCCGCTCCTACAATTTGCGTTTATACCTTC
>CAZVDU010000155.1:0-9192 GCA_964625615.1 uncultured Pseudoalteromonadaceae bacterium
CCAGCGAGCGATTGCTGGCCTAGATGAATGATTGTCCTCGACAGAACCCGGCTTAAAGGCCAACTCCACTCTTCTATTCATCGCTTCACTTGCGTTTAAGTTGCAAGCGCTACTTATGAAGATGCGCCTATTAAAAATAGGCCTATAGATAACACTATTTTTATAAATGCCTCTAGGATTAGTTTCTATAAGCCAAACTTGATATTGTACCTACCGTTAAATTCTATGTATCTTCTGACGTTATTAAGGGACTAATAGGCATGTTCAAATTTTTGTGTCTTCTATCATTGTTATCTCTAAATCTTGTTGTATCTGCTGATGCAGAAGAGCGCAGTACAAATTGTGTTAGAGAAAAGTTATTTGGTGGTAGCTGTCCTCTGAAAGCGCTTAGACACTTAAAAGATAATCCCCCTGAAGCTATCGAAATCAAAACGGTTGATGGTGTTCATGAAATCAGCTCACAATCGCAATCTGCTCAAGAAGAAGCCGTTATCAGAGCAATATTCGGTGATGAAAAAACAGCCCAATTAACGGCCGACTGGGCCGATGTTGATTCTGATGTAACGCCTGTTCTTCCTGAAAATATAGATGCATTTGACGCAATTTCTAAAATCGTTGAGTTGGCTCAAGATAGAAAAGTAGTGATGTTAAACGAAGCACATCATGTTTCCATGCATCGTATGTTCGCACTTGATTTAGCTAAAGCCCTTAGAAAATCCGGATATATGCATATTGCCGCCGAGACTTTCGGGAACGTTAGCGCGCTTAATGACAGGAGGTATCCAACACTGAAGGATGGTGCTTATACAGGCGACCCTGAATTCGGACATTTTATAAGAATGGCCTCTTCATTGGGGTATGATTTTGTCAATTATGAGTCTGGTAAGTTTGATCGAGAGCTAGGGCAAGCCGAGAACTTAGCCTCATTCCTAGAGAATAACCCTAAAGCAAAGCTATTTGTTTATGCCGGGTATGCACATATTCGCGAGGTAGAAACTGATTCTGGTGACTCTTGGATGGCAAAACACTTTAAGGAGCTCACTGGTTTGAACCCTCTGACCATTGACCAAGTTGGGGGTACAAGTCACTATAAAACGACAATAAACGATCCTAATTATGCCATGGTAGCTCCCTTAGTTGACGATAATTCCAAGGTGTTTAGGGTTGACGGTAATTGGTTAACATCGATGCGTTATCAGGGAAGTGTTGATATGACGGTGTTTCATCCCCCCGAGAAAATGATCAATAATAGGGCAAGTTGGTTGGTAGCGGATGCCAATAGAAAGCCTTTTGCTACTTCTGGCTTAGATCTCACCGAAGAGAGACCTCTGGTTCTCAAAGCGGTATTGAAAAATGAGTGGGAGCAAAGCGGTAAGCTAGCCATACCCGTCGATCAAATTTTGGCTGAAGAAAAGGACATCTCGCCATTATATTTGCCAATAGGGGAATATGTCTTAATGGTTGAGACATGGTCTGGTGAGCAGATTGTATTGGATGAATATGTAACGGTAGAGTAGGTTCTAGAGGAAGAGCTGTCAGCTTTTCGCTATTCGTTTTGTGCCATTTAGTTTGGATATCTGAGCTACTTGATTCCACGACTGTATAGTCTCGACATCCATTAAAAGGAAGTCGTCGCGTTTTCAGTCACTCGCTAAATTGCTTTCGTCGTTCGCAAACAATCGATACTAGCGTATGTTTATCTTTTCACAGGTTCTAGTCGGGGGTAGAGATTATGGCGTTAAATGGCAAGCTTGTTACACGTATTGTTATGCTATTAGCTGTTTGTGTTGTGTTTGGCTTTTTTGTTTACTTGCCCTTTTATGTTGAGTCGTCGAAAAATACGGTGATTGAACATGGACCTTATGATGTGTCGCCTGAGGGGCGCAAGCTGCACAAAACGTTAATTGTAGGCGATTGGCATGCTGATCCACTCCTTTGGAATAGGGATCTAACTAAGCGCGGAGATTATGGGCAAACCGATATTGTCCGGCTACTGGAAGGCAACGTGGCATTGCAGGTTTTTACGGCTGTCACTAAGTCACCCGCAGGACTGAACTACCAACAGAATTCTGCCGATGCTCGCGACAATATTACGCCACTTGTTATTGCTCAACGCTGGCCTCTGAGAACATGGGGAAGTTTACGTGAGAGAGCTTTGTATCAAGCAGAGAAACTTCATCGATTTGAAGAAAGGTCGCAGGGACAGCTACGTATTGTTAAAACAAAAAACGATCTTGAATATATCCTTAGTGCTCGGGCAAAAGGAGAGCAGATCCTCGGGGGAATTTTGGGCATTGAGGGTTCGCACCCTCTTGAAGGTGATTTGTCGAATATCCAAGTACTTTATGATGCAGGTCATCGAGTGTTTGGTCTTCAACACTTCTTTGATAATGAACTCGGTGGCTCTTTACATGGCCAGACAAACCACGGCCTTACTGAGTTCGGGCGCCAGGTAGTGTCTGAGTTAGCTGAACGCCCTGTTGTTATCGACCTTGCGCATTCTAGTATCGCCGTTGTTCAAGATGTTCTCGATATCACTGACATCCCGCTTATCGTAAGTCACACGGGTTTGCATAGCCATTGTCCTGTTAAACGTAATATTCCTGATGCGTTGCTCAAAGATGTTGTCGCTTCAGGAGGTGTTGTTGGTATGGGCTATTGGCTCGATGTTAATTGCGAAGGTTTCACGCCTTTGGATGTTGCAAAGATGATTAAGGCAGCTGTCGATGTTCTGGGTGAAGATCACGTTTCCCTAGGGTCTGATTATGATGGGAGTATTGAAGCTGCATTTGATACATCGGAATTGTCCGCACTAACAACAGCGTTATTACATGAGGGTTTAACTGTTGCTCAAATAAGGAAAGTGATGGGTGAAAACATGGTGCGAGTGTTGCGAGCGCGTTTAGAATAACTTATCAGACTCTATAGAAAAAGCCCGTTTAAGCTTGGTTTGAATGATTTTCCGACCTTTATTTTATGCCCTGTTTGTAGCTCTATGCTGTCTGTATTTAAGCCAATAACACAGTCTCTGTTGATTACAAATGACTTATGACACTGAATGAATTGTTGAGAAGGAAATTGTTCTAGCAGGTTTTTTAATGTACTGGAAATCAGCACCATACTCTCTCCTTGCCAGAGCTTAACGTAGTTCCCAAATGCTTCTAGGTAGGTTATTTCGTTGAACTCAAATTTTCGCTGTCCTCTATCAACTTTCAAAACGATATGCCCCGGTGCACTTGGTTTCTCATCAATGATAATGGGCGTGCTGAGGTGATCTAATCTATCTCTTACTTTATCTAGCGCCTGTTGCAATCGTTCTGCGGAAACCGGTTTTAATAGATAATCAGTCACATTCAATTCAAAGCCCTGTAACGCATATTCTTGATAAGCACTGACAATGATGACTTGCGGCATATTGGCGAGGACTTTTAGCATGTCGATGCCGCTTAGCTCTGGCATGTTGATGTCTAGAAAAAGCAAATCGATGGTGTTGTTTGCTAAGAAGCCTAGTGCCTGAGCGGCATTAACACATTGCCCTACAACGTCGATATCAGAGTGAGCTTTTAGATGATGAAGAATAACATCATGGGCAAGGGGTTCATCGTCGACGAGTAATGCCTTAATCATGCGCTTAAATCCATAATAAGTTGTGCGGTAAACACGTGTTCACTCCGTGAAATAGTGAGCTGGTGGCGTTTAGGGTAGACCAATTCTAATCGCCTTTTTAGGTTATTCAAACCAAGCCCAGTAGTTTGTTCGTTGTCCTTTGTTAAAGGTAAGGTATTTGAGCAAGTCATGGTTAATTGGTTTTTATCTAAGGCCAACGTTAGGTCAAGTTCACACTGGTTCTGGCATTTTTCGACACCGTGTTTAAACGCATTTTCAAGCAGGATTATCAAAAGTAAAGGTGTAATTTCCAAATTGTCTGGTGTATCAGGGAATGTCGTTTTGATCTTACATTGGCTCGATATCCTCATCTGCTGCAAGGAGAGGTAGTTCTTCATGTAGTCTATTTCTGCGCTTAACTGTACTCGGTCTTTTTGTCCTTCGTAGACGGTATAGCGCAATAAATTGGATAGCTGAATGACCATGTCAGGCGCTTTATCGGACTGACTTAGTGTTAACGCATAAAGGTTATTTAATGTGTTGAATAAAAAATGTGGATTAATTTGTTGTTGTAAAAGTTGCAACTCGGTTTGTGTTTTTTGTTGGGCGATTTCGAGCAATGCTTTGTCTTGTTTCTGGCGTTCAAACGCTAAAATTAGCGGTGTGCTAATAGCCAGAATCCCAAAGCAGAATTGATAGTTGTATTTGGAGAAGATATTGCGGTCGCCCGATGGTAACAAGGTGAACTCCGTATGGCTAAGTGGTAGCCATAGCACGAATTGTGAGAACAATGGCGTGATCGCGATGATGATGATTGAACATGCTGCGACAAAGCCCAGTAAACCTTGGGTCGTTAATATATGCCGAATGAGAACGTATCGATTAATGGCGAAAATGGTGCCTACCAACAGACCAAGGAAGCTGAATTGCAAAAAGTAGCTAATAAAGTCGAGAGGCCGAGCCATTAACTGATCACTTTTTATGACAGCTGCTAATGGTTGATTCGCCATAGGATCGACGACAGAAGCGAAGATGCCAGCTGAAAGTACTGCCCATATAACAGTGAGTATGATGAAAACTGAATTTAAAGAAAAAAGTTTTGAAACCCAAGGCCAGCGCGCAGATGATTCGCTTTTTGAGAATTGGTGGTTCAGGCCATAAGCAGTGCTGGCAACAATGGCAAAAACCATGCTTTGCAAGTGAAACAAAGACCACTCGCGATACAGGTTCAAGAGGTGTTGCAATCCGAACGCAACAATAGGGTATGCGATAAAGCCAGCTATCCAAAAGAGTGCTTTATGCTTGTCTCTCGAAAGCGCCAGGTAGTGGGCAACAAACAGCGGGGTATTCTCTAACAATAGTTGCGCAACAATTAATACGAACAAGCTTGCGCTTTGGGTATTTGAGATGATGTGCCTTATATGAGCGTCGAACATAACGGCGGCTACTAAAGGTAAAAGCGTTATGAATCGGGATAATACTCGTCTATTTGGCAGTGCTGTTTCCATCGTCACTACAGAAGTCCTAGTCTTGGTTTTTCTTCATTCTGGGCAAACTTTAACGCCTGATAGGCTAATTTACCCTATTATTTTGATGAAACTTGCGTTTTTGGTGATGAACGTCAAAAAGGCACATTTTTTTCACAACGTTGCCCCAAAAGTGTTGTTCATCACTAATAAGTAAGGCTTCAACATTGGTCGCTTGTACCCGAAAATAATCCCGCATAGATTCAAATCACTGATACCAAACAAGGACTTAAATCTATGTTATCTATTCAAAATCTTAGCAAAACGTATCCAGATGGTACCAAGGCGCTTAATGACATAACGCTCACATTACCCAAAGGTATGGTTGGCTTGCTCGGCCCTAATGGTGCTGGAAAATCGAGTTTAATGCGTACTTTGGCATGTATCCAGCCACCTGACAGTGGCGATATCGAGTTTAATGGTATTAAGGTACTGAATGACCCAATGGCATTGAGAAAGGCGTTAGGTTACTTACCACAATATTTCGGGGTTTATCCCAACATGAGCTGTTTTGCCTTACTCAAACATATGGCTGTGCTTAAAGGTGTTACCAATAAAGCTGAACAAAATAAGCAAATTGATAGTTTATTGGCACTAACGAACCTTAGCCATGTAGCGAATAAGAAAGTGTCGACGTTTTCTGGCGGAATGCGTCAACGTTTTGGTATTGCTCAGGCGCTATTAGGTGATCCGGATCTCGTCATTATGGATGAACCGACTGCTGGTTTAGATCCATCAGAACGTGAAAGTTTGCATGGCTTGTTGATTCATTTAAGTCAGCAAAAGCTTGTTCTTCTATCCACACACATCGTCGAAGATATTGAGAACCTTTGTCCCCATGTGGCCATGATCAATAAAGGAGAAATACTGCAAAGCACAGGCGTTAAGGCACTGCTAGACAGTATTGCTGACAAAATATGGATATCAAGCGAAGCCCCATCAGAAGATTTCATGATATTGAACCAAAGTTATCAATATGGACAAAGCCGTTATCGAATTTATTCTGATACCCAGCCGACGCCGCAATCAATAATGGCGATACCTAATCTTCAGGATTGCTACTTTCTTGAGTTAAAAAGGAGTGCGTCATGAAGGGTTTGATTCGTAATGACATTCAGTTTTTCTTAAGACAACCCCTGTTTTGGTTAACCTTGCTGTTGATGCCTGGCTTTGCTTTTTTACTGGCGATTGGCACGGGTTCGGTGAGCGATATTCCGTTAAAGCAAATGCAAATGATCAGCATGGGGTTGTTGATGATGGCGCTGCCGTTGTCCTTTGCCTTTTTATCACCTGTACTGTACCTCCGAGACAAAACATCAGGAATGCAGGAGCTGATTTCGGTGACGCCTGTACAGAAATACCAGCGGTTATTGGCAAGGTGGTCAACACTGGTTTTAACTCACCTTTTTCTATTGATTTTGTGTGATCTGATCTTCGCCGTACACGCCAATATGCAGCAAGGCTTTGAACAAAGTATTGTCAATTTTGCTGCTTTTAATGTCTTATTATTAGGCATGCCAGCTGTTGTCTTTTTAGCGTCTTTATCACTTTGGGTTAGCGAAAAGTTCGGTAGCGCTTTGGTCAATTATGTTGTCTTTATTCTGTTTTGGTTGGGTTACGTTATTTTGGCGAGCATGACAGGGTCGCCTATTTTAGCGGGTAGTACGCATGTCAGTACTGGTCTTATGAACGCTATGCAGTTATTTGACCCTTATGGCATTAGTGCGCTGATGTCGAGTATTCAACAAACTGGGCACGTCGAACTGTGGAGCCTATCCTTAGTATTGAATCGGGTTGGTTATCTACTGTTGTCGTTAGTCATCTTTATATTTTCGCTTTATGCAAAGCCTCTGCAATTTAACATTCGTACATTGTTGAAAAACAAGAGCACAGCTTTGAAGGAGGGTATCGATGATGCTCATAATATATCAGATACATTTTACGAGAAGTCGATAACTCATCCACAATATTCCTTTTTGGCAACATTGCGCCAACTGATCATTACTGATCTTAAAGGGTTACTCAGTAACAAATTAAATATATTGTTGCTCGTTGGTTGGCCGATGTTGGTTTTTCAGGAAGTGTTATCTGGTATTGGCCATGCTGAATCCTTCTCGGTGCTGACACCTAACAGTATTGATGCGATTAATCGTATTGCATGGGACCTTATTCCAATCGCAGGTAGCCTGTTTGCAGCCCTCTTTTCTTGGCAGCTTTGTTGGAGAAATAAACAGCACGATATCGCTGAACTAGTATCAGTAGCGCCGGTCGGTTCAGGCGTTTTCTCACTAAGCCACTTGGTGAATCTAATACTAGCGCTTTCTTTGTTGATTGTGTTGGCTGCTATTGGAGCTTTGGCTGCTGAGTTTGTTGCTGGAAGCCAGGTAATGCCTATGCATTACGTAAAGCAGTTTAGTTTTAATTGGGTTTCAGCGATTATCTTGGCGGCAACCTTTGTTGCTATTCACACCTTCTCGCATCAACGTATGGTTGCGGGTTTATTGGTGATGTCTGTGCTTATTATTAAGTATTCACCTTTGACGGCTCTTTTGGGTTTTAGTCATCCACTATGGGACATCTTTACTATTCCCCTATCTACACCCGATTCGTTTTGGGGATTTACTGGCGCAAGCACAACATTACTGCCTTATGGTCTTTTTTGGACGTTGTTCTCGTTTGTTCTTGTACTCTTTGCGATTGAATATTCTCACCGTGGTAGCGGTATAAGAACAGTCTATTGGCGATTGATACAGGTAAAAGCAAAGCTTTGGCAGTTTGGTGCAGTTGGTCTTTGTATCTTTGCATTAGTGTTGCACCAAAAGATGCTCGACGAGCAGCCGTTATTAACCTCTGTCCAAAATCGTGACTGGCGCGTTCAGTATGAACAGAAATATAGTCATTGGTCTGATACTCCACAACCCAGTGTAGAGTCTATTGACTCAGCAGTTGATATCTACCCTGAGCAAGGCATTGCTTCTTTCACTTTGGATTATACCTTGGTCAACAAAACAGACTCTCCTATACACGAGGTTCTTGTTGGTGGTTGGGGTAACATTGCCTTTAAAAGTGTGGCGCTGGAGCAAGCCACATTGCAGTCGTTTGATAAGGCGTTAAATCAGACTATTTTTAAGACTGCGTCGGCTATGATGCCAAATGATGCTTTAACGTTAACCGTTCATTTTGATTACAAGCAACCTTCATTGCTAGAAGCGGATATGCATCAAATTGTTAAGCCATCTTTCACCTATTTACGTTCGGTGCCTGCGTTACCGCATGTTGGCTTTAATTCGAATGCGAGAATTAGGAATACTGAAATACGCAAAGAATATGGCCTTTCTCCTATCTTAAATGATTTGCCATCTGAACGATTTGCAAATGGAGATGTGAGGGAAGGGAGTTATGATTTCGTCCATTTTAGAAGCGTAGTTTCAACATCTGCGGCCCAACATGCGTTAACTCAAGGTGAGTTGAAACGCGACTGGCTGGAAGGCGATCGTAAATACTTTGAGTACGAAACCAATCAACCTATGCGTAATATCCCTGTATGGATGTCAGTGCCTTTTCAACCCGTTAAGGACGAAGTCGATGGCATTGAGCTGAACATTTTCGCGCCAGAAGCGGAAAAAGCGGCCGATCTGCACATGTTAGCCATGCAGGATACTATCCATTGGTTTAATCAGCATATTTACCCTTATCAAGGCAAACAACTGAACATTGTTGCGTTCCCCAATATAGGACCAACTGGCTATGCGCTTCCACAAGTTATTCTGATTAATAATCGCGTTGGCTTTAGAGCCCGTCCTTCAGCAGATGCTGGATTTGACCAACGATATAGGCGAGCAGTACACGAAACCGCTCATCAATGGTTTGGTCATACATTGGGTAACGGTGTTGAACACGATCGAAGTTTTCTTATCGAATCTATGGCGAAATATATAGAGCTGGTTATGATTGAACAACGATACGGGCAAGCCGCAGTTGATTCATTAGTCGCTTATGAAGACAGTCGATATCGCATTGCACAAGCGCGCTCCAGCAGACCAACCCAAGCTTTAGTTGA
>CAZVDU010000156.1:0-9171 GCA_964625615.1 uncultured Pseudoalteromonadaceae bacterium
CGCATTATCTCACCATCACTCGAACGTAAAATAAACTGCATAAAGTCTTCTGGTCGACGAACTGCGATGTCAGCTATTCCATCACCATCATAATCTGCTACCACAGGAATATCGGTTGTACGTAAACCAAATCGAATACGCTGGATACCATCACCGTTGTCGCTGTTAAAGTTTGTACCGCTAGAGTTCAATACAAACCACATAAAGTTATTCGGTCTACGAACAGCAAAGTCAGCTATACCATCACCATCAAAGTCTGCCGGTACGGGAATATCTGCTTCTTGACGACCGAAAGTCACACGCTGAATGCCATCACCTCTGTCACTGTTGAAGTTAGAGTCGCTAGAATTCAATACAAACCACTGTTGAGTTGATGGACGTCTTACCGCAAAGTCAGCAATTCCGTCACCATCAAAGTCGGCTGGCACTGGAATATCCGTCGCTTGCAAACCAAATGTAGTTCTTTGGATGCCATCTGCGCGATCACTATTAAAATCAGAGCCACTGGAATTCAACACAAACCACTGCTGCGTTGAAGGACGCCTTACTGCAAAATCAGTAATGCCATCACCATCATAATCTGCGGGTACAGGGATATCTGCCGCTTGACGTCCAAAAGTAACACGCTGAATACCATCACCTCTGTCACTATTGAAGTCAGACCCACTAGAATTAAGTACAAACCACTGCTGTGTAGACGGACGCCTTACAGCTATATCAGTAATATCATCACCATCGAAATCACCAGAAACCGGAATATCATTAACATTCAAACCGAAGTCGATACGCTGAATCTCACTATTAAGTGAGTTAAGAATAAATTGACGTGATATATCAGGTCTTCGCACAGCAACATCAGCTAAACCATCACCATCATAATCGAATGCTGTACCGCCTGTATTAACGGGCTCCGTTGGCTGTGCTTCCACGACTTGAATATTTTGACTAATACAAGCGACGTTCGACTCGTCTCCGCCATTGTTTCCGTTTAGATTAACAGCTTCGCTGCAAGCAAAGAGTGTCACTGTTGCCTCTGTATCAGGCGCTTGGAATTGGAAATTCCAGTCAACTTCATTATTAACTTGGTTTCTTGGTTCAATATGGGTTAGTTCGTCACCTGCGTTACGAGTTCCTTCACCTGCTACCAAAGAACCACCGTTGACACTCAACGCAGCATTAATACCAGCCGCCCTAAAGTTAGCTGCTTGTGAGCTTAGAATAAGTTGAATGTCATTCAAACTACCCGGCTCTACCTCAATGTCTCCATTAAATGACAAGGCCGAATTGAAAGGCTGACCACTGTGACATTCGTTACAGTTTCTGCCATCTCTACCTGATGCATTAGTAATCCCTCGGCTAAAAGCCTCGGTTTCAGGAATAAGAATAATTGCTGCGGACAACAGCGTGCCACAAGTGGCTAAAATAGAAAGTGGTTTGATCACGAGATTTCTCGCTATATTAAAAATTGTGAGGGAGTAATGTATACAATTCCTCACCGCTAATTATCGCTTTTTAATAACGATTGTATCGTTAATTATGTGATACTCACGCAAAGCCAAAAAAGAGAATTTTATTACCCCACTCTTCTTCACAAAATCAACACGGGTTCATTAACTTCTTACTTTTTTTAAGATACAATTAATCTTTATTATAAAAAATGTATTAAGGAATCATTTGGAAGAAGAACAACACTATCGATTTGAAATCATCCCTAAAAACTGGTCAATGCGACGTAAACCTGTTGCTGAGCCCTCTCCTATATCAGTATCCATTCCGGATTTTAAATGCATCAAAAACTATCACTGTACAATGGATGTCACTTATGATGATGGACAAGTGAAACACTATTTTTCTCGCGTCTTACAAAATCACATCACCAAAGAATGGAAAGTGGACGGTATGCATGTAGCTGTCAAAGTATCAATTAATCGCTAAAACGCTTTTTAGCCTTATTTTTATCGTATATCACCCTAATAGCATAAGTGATCACCAGTACTATTTGCATAGCCACCATTATCCCAACCCAAAAGCCAGGACTGAGTCCAAATATAGGCGTACTGTCCATTAGGTTAAACTGATAAACCGGCATTAACAAAGCAGCAGCTGCAGCAAGAAAACGAAAATGCTTACTCAGTGCTAGCGGAAGGATCTCTTTAATTTTAGTCGAAGGCCTACCAGCTAAAAACATTTGCAATGCACCAATGGCTATCGCAAGGCTAGTGATTAGCATCGCAAACCCAACATAATTAGGTGACGAACTACCTATAAAATTGTTACCGCCCTGCACCAAAACCAGTATTGAGCATATCATTGATATGGCAGCTAAAACCGATAGCACTATTATTAACATTCCTCGTTGTATAGACATAATTGTTCCTTTTTAACTCAGTTTCATTGAGGGTTGATAAAAGTCAAAGCAGCCAACACCTTACAAAGTGCAGTATTAACTCACTAACCAAGGTATTACAAAGGCGCCAAAGAGCACACCTATTATCAATGACGGTAAGATCAACATAAGCGGCTTCACAACTCTCACTTCCTGAAGTTCCTCTGGGCGAGGCTTAGGTACAACACAAATATCATCCCTAGTAATTTCCAATACAGCGCACAGGCTCATTACACTTTCATGAGATGCATTACCAAACTTTTCTATACGTTGAACTGTTCTCAAGCTTACCCCGCAGGCATCCGCTAAATGCTGTTGGGTCCAATTACGTTCTACACGCAAGTGCTTAACCTTTTCGTTTAATATTTCCATAGCGAGTAATACAGCTACTCAAATAATTTGAAAATTAAATAGGCGGCCCCACCAGATATAAGTCCACCCGCTAGCCCCATAGACAAACTTATCAAAGCACTCTTTGCAAAATCCTTGGCGTTAGCGACAACTAACCCTTTTGTCTCTGTGTGATACTTCGTTAAATCAATATAGAGAGAGCACTCATAGCGATAGCCGATAATATTAACAAAGTCTGTTACAACCTGAATATTCTTTCCTTTATGCATTAACTCATGTGACTTCTGTAACCCCCAAAAGTTATGCTTCCTAGATACTGGGTTATCATTAAGGTAAACCGTCTCAATACCCATATAAGTTGAACGATGTAAAACTATTTCATCTCCCTGATGTTCAAAGAAGAACCAGTATCCGTCCCCAATAGATGTCGACTTCCCCCATTTAGCAGACAGCTCATGAGATCGATGCTTCCGAATAATGAACTTGTAGAATACCAAAAAGCCTAGCATGGTAATGGATGCTGATAACACAAACCCTGTCCAAAAATCACTGCTTAATCCTAAAAAGCCCACACTAAAATCCTGATTAATTATAACGATACTTAAAGCACATAATATCAAAGCTAAACCAATCATTTTACGTCTTTCCATTTTTCTCTCACTATTACGTTCAACCTTCATTGCCTATATCGGCGACAGATTGAAAGTAAACCACGAGAGAATAAAATCGCGTACGACATAGTTATGACAACAGAGAAAAGATCATATGACACACTATGTGTCACATTGTAAAAGACTGATAAATATGGATATTTTAATTTTGAGTGAAGAGTTACTCTCGATACAATGTCATCTTTATATGACAAAACTTATGATTTAAACAAGGAAGCTTTGGAGTACGTCATTGTTCAAAAGCTTCCCATTAATGATGTCAGATACATTAACTACCGTTAGACATGCTTACCACCAGTCCAACCACCTTTGGTCAAAACATCATTGCCCAGAGCCTTTGGCGCATCTTCCAGATCTGTTGCCATTGAATCATTCCAACGGTTAAGAAAACCATAAAGACAGATAGCACCTAAAATTTCACAAATCTCATTTTCATTCCAATGCTGTTTCATACGCACCATCAGCTCTTCATCAACGGCATTGGGTACAGACCCAGCCGCTAAGGCATAATCCAAGGCGACACGCTCGGCATCTGTATAGAGTTTACTCGTTTTATATTCCCATACAGCCACAACTTTCTCATCGGCAATCCCATGTATCTTGGCCGCAATAAGTGAGTGCGCTTCGCAATACTGGCACCCTGCGGCCCTGCTAGCAAAGTGAGCAAGCAATCGCTTAAACCCTAAATCAACTTCACCATCAGCGGCCATAACAGCTTTAGTCAGTACGCCGAACCCTTTGACCATCTCAGGTTTACGTTGCATGGTTAAAAGGCTATTAGGTACAAACCCCAGTATTTGCTCAAATATTGCAAAATCATCTGCAAGTTCTGGTGTAGTTTCTTTAGACAGTGGGGCGAGATGAGCCATATTAATATCCTATTCTAATTTTTTAGGTAAAGAATACGACAATTTAACATAAAATTAACAACCATTAAGGGCAGGAAGGAGCGTTTTTGCTAATTGGCCGTTAAGGAAATGCTCTAAAGGCGTTAAACGACAGAGTATAATTTACTAAATTACAATATTGGATAAGAACTTGGTGAGCAAGGCGTGACAGGTATTCACGCCCTTAAGTAGACGGATATGATGCTGAGTTATAGGATTTTATTATCTTGCCACTGTTTAATCTTTTCCTCTCTTAAACGCTCTTTTTCGAGCCGCGCTTTTTGTCTATCACAAGGCTCTGGGCAATCACATGCTTTAGCAATACCTATAGCACCTAAACCACCGCAGCTACCAGCGATTGTTTTCTTCTGGAAGATATAACCAACAGCCATTGAAATAACAACAACAAGGAAAAAAACAAACGTTAAAACAAAAGTACTCATACTATATCCTTCTTTAGCCCAAGTCAGACTATTTACTCCACCGGAAGATAAGTCTCAAACTCCGCGGTATTATACTCTTTAAACTCACCGTTTTCGCTACTTATTAAAAGCGCAGCGATATTCAAGTTACTAGCAAACTCTAGCCCCTTCTCTACACCCATAACGTTAATCGCAGTCGCTAGTCCATCAGCAATCATACATGAAGGATGGACAACGGTGACTGCAACAAGATTATGCTGAATAGGATAGCCCGTTTTCGGATTAATCAGGTGTGAGTATCTGACCCCATTTTCTTCATAAAAATTTCGATAATCACCTGATGTTGCAATCGCATTATTGCCAATAGTCAATATACGTTGAACAGCTCGTTCAGAAGTCACTGGCTTTTCAACAGCTACACGCCAAGGCTGTTGATTCTCTTTATGGCCAGAAATCCGCATCTCGCCACCAATCTCTACGAGATAGTTGGTAATATCATGGCTTTCCAGTAGATCAGCTACTTCATCAACCCCATAGCCTTTAGCAATGGTGGACAAATCAACATAAAGCTCGGGATCCAACTTTTGAGCAGCACCAGACAACAAAAGCAGCTTATCTAAGCCGATTCTACTCTGAGTTGATTTAATCAATTCAACTGACGGTACTTTTACTGGCCGAGCATTAGGGCCAAACCCCCATAAGTTAACCAATGGGCCAACTGTAACATCAAGAATACCATCGCTTAGCTGCCCTATCCTAACGGCCTCATGCATGACATCTAATGTTCCCTGAGATAGAGGAAATGGATCTTCACTACGTGACTGATTAAATCGTGATAACTCAGAAGACGGATCATAAGTCGACATCTGCTTGTTAATAAGAATAAGTAGATCATCGATTTCAGTTTGCAATTTTTCTGAGCTTATTGCATGAGATACTAAATACTTAACATTATATTGCGTGCCCATTGTTGCCCCTGTTAAATGAACAACCGGATCAGGCTTTTGATTACACGCAACAAGTGACATCGCGGTTAGCATCAAAACGAATAAACGTAAAGATCGCACAACTTCAGACATAAATTTATTCCAATAAAAAAGGGACATTAAGCCCCTTTTAAACATTCTAACTTAGGCATTATCTAGCCACCGAAATCATCCAACATGATGTTTTCGTCTTCAACACCCATATCTTTCAGCATGTTAATGACAGCCGCATTCATCATAGGCGGCCCACACATGTAGAACTCACAATCTTCAGGTGCAGGGTGATCCTTCAAGTAATTTTCTAGTAATACTTGATGAATGAAACCTGTCATACCCTCCCAATTATCTTCAGGCTGAGGATCTGACAACGCAACATGCCATTCAAAATTATCGTTCTCTTTTTGCAGCATATCGAAATCTTCTACATAGAACATCTCGCGCAACGAACGTGCGCCATACCAGAATGAAATCTTACGCGTACTATTCAATCGACGCAGCTGATCGAAAATGTGCGAACGCATAGGCGCCATACCAGCACCACCGCCAACGAAGACCATCTCTGCGTCTGTCTCTTTGGCGAAGAATTCACCGAAAGGACCAGAGATAGTCGCTTTGTCACCTGGCTTCAAGCTCCAGATGAACGATGACATTTTACCAGCTGGTAGGCTGAGATTATTAGGTGGCGGCGTAGCGATACGCACGTTCAACATAATAATGCCTTCTTCTTCTGGGTAGTTAGCCATGGAGTAAGCTCGGATAGTTTCTTCGTCGACCTTTGATTCAACACCAAAGAAACCAAAACGTTCCCAGTCCGGCTTATATTCATCAGGCATATCAAAGTCTTTATATTTGACATGATGCGCTGGTGCTTCAATCTGAATATAACCACCCGCTCTAAATGGCACACTTTCACCATCTGGAACAGCGAGCTTAAGTTCTTTGATAAAAGTAGCTTTGTTATCATTTGAGATAACTTCACAATCCCACTTTTTAACACCAAACACTTCTTCAGGCAGCTCAATTTTCATATCTTGTTTAATAGCAACCTGACATGATAATCGACAACCAGCTTTTACTTCACGCTTGCTGATATGATCCATCTCGGTCGGTAAAGCTTCACCACCACCCTCTTGGATGTCCACTCGACATTGACCACATGTGCCACCACCGCCACATGCTGAAGACACAAAGATACCTGCATCTGCTAAAGCTCCCAACAACTTGCCACCTGGCTGCGTTGTAATAGCTTTATCAGGGTCATTATTAATTAAAATGCGCACGTCGCCACTGGGTACGAGCTTACTTTTTGCAAATACAATCAGTAAGACCAGTGCCAACACGATGGCGATAAACATACCGACACCGAGATAAATTTCTATTTGATTCATTTAAACACTCCTAGCACTGTGTCTTACAGAGAGATACCAGTAAACGACTGGAAACCTAAAGCCATAAGGCCCGCAATCATGAAAACTGAACCTAAGCCTCTAATACCTTCAGGCATATCAGCATATTTCAATTTTTCACGCACGGCAGCCATTAACGTAATCGCTAATGCCCAACCTATGCCACTACCTACACCGTAGAAGATACTCTCAGTGAAGTTGTATTCACGTTGTACTGCAAAAGCAACACCACCAAATATCGCACAGTTAACCGTTATCAATGGTAAGAAGATACCAAGTGCGTTATACAAAGCAGGGAAGAACTTGTCTAAGCTCATTTCCAAAATCTGTACTAACGCAGCTATAACGCCGATAAACGTCAAAAAGTTCAAAAAGCTTAAGTCGGCATCTGGAAAACCAGCCCAATCCAAAGCACCAGGCGCTAAAATGTTAGAGTAAATCAATTGATTTACAGGAACCGAAATACCAAGTACAACGATAACCGCAACACCTAAGCCCATTGCCGTTTTGACTTTCTTAGATACTGCTAGAAACGTACACATGCCTAAGAACAAAGATAATGCCATGTTCTCAACAAAAATTGCCCTTACGAGCAAGCTCATATAATGTTCCATAAATTAATCCTTCGCTTCTACTTGCTCAGGACGAATCGTCCGGATAACCCAAATCAAACCACCAATAAGGAAGAATGAGCTGAAAGGTAAAATAAGCAAACCGTTTGCTTGATACCAACCACCGTTTTGAATAAGCGGCAGGATCTCAAAACCTAAAATTGTACCGAAGCCGAATAACTCTTTAATCGTTCCGATAACAATCAATACAAATGAGTATCCGATACCATTACCGATACCGTCGAGGAAACTCATCATAGGCGGGCTCTTCATAGCATAAGCTTCTGCACGTCCCATAACGATACAATTAGTAATGATCAGGCCAACGAATACAGACAGTTGCTTTGATATTTCGTATGAATAGGCTTTTAGGATTTGGTCAACCACAATAACCAATGAAGCAATAATAGTCATCTGAACGATGATACGAACACTTGAAGGTATGTGATTACGAATAATAGAAATAAATAAGTTAGAAAACGCAGTTACTGACGTTAATGCTAACGACATAACTAATGCTGTTTCTAATTTTGTGGTGATTGCCAATGCCGAGCATATGCCCAGTATGTGTAATGCAATTGGGTTACTGTCCAGGATTGGCCCAAACAGAACTTTTTTGACTTCTTTAGTATCAGTTGCCATTGTTGAACCTCCTTATGACTTCCAAGGTTTATTTGCTAGGTAAGGGCCGAAACCATTCTCACCTAACCAGTAAGTTAATGTGTTTTGAATGCCGTTACTGGTTAGTGTTGCACCAGATAATGCATCAACAGCATAGAGATCATCTATACCAGCATTTTTCTTAACTTTAATGGCAAGTTCTTTTCCTTTAAAAAGTTTTTTACCATTCCACTTTGCTTTCCAAGCTGGGTTTAAAACCTCGCCACCTAACCCTGGTGTTTCCTTTTGCTGATAATAAACAACTTCTCTAACAGTATTACCGTCATTATCAATAGCTAAGAATCCGTACATTAAATCCCAAAGGCCACTGCCATGTATTGGCATGATGATACGGCTAACATCACCTCGGTCATCTTTGACAAGATAAACACTGGCAACATTAGGACGCCTTTGAAAGCCGACATTAGAACCTTCAACTTTAGTACTTGTTTCTTCTACCTTGGCAGCTTTATACATGTCATAAACGTCGCTACCTTCGGGTTTCTCAACATAAGAACCTGAATCAAGGTCTACATATCTCTCTTCAACAAACTTCTCAAACGTACCACCGATGTCACCATTAGATTGCTCTAACAGTCCAGCCGCTTCTAGAATATTGGTTTGCTTGTCTAGGTTCTCGTTCGTTTGTTGTAATGAACGTAAACCAACAGCAGCACTCGATACAACAATAGAACAAGCCAAACATACTGCGACAACAATACCTACCGTACTGCCAATAGTTTCTTTCTTAGCTGACACGAGCAATCCTCCGCTTAATGTTGCTTTGCGCC
>CAZVDU010000157.1:0-9136 GCA_964625615.1 uncultured Pseudoalteromonadaceae bacterium
CTCTACGTGACGGCATAATTTCTCCTGACTGTGGGTCTTTTGCTGCAACACAATTTTGTGTTTTCTAATCGATTTATCGTTTGGAATCTTTGATGAGATTATGGACGAATAAAATTGGACGCATATTTTGGCTTAGGCGAGTCTTAACTTCAATGTAAAAAGAACAAATAAGTTTACACTCTCAACATAAGCCGTTTAGACGTCTAGAAGTAAAGACTGGTATTTATTTTTGTTTCGTATAATATAAGCGTTATGACACTTTAAACAGAATAAGTGACCGCTTTATCACCCTTTACCAGAAGGAAAGCCAATGAGTAGAAGTTTATTTACCTCTGAGTCAGTATCAGAAGGACACCCAGACAAGATTGCTGACCAAATATCTGACGCTGTTCTAGACGCAATATTAGAGCAAGATCCTAAAGCACGTGTTGCTTGTGAAAGCTTTGTAAAAACAGGCATGGTATTAGTTGGCGGAGAAGTCACAACCAGTGCCTGGGTTGATATCGAAGAGCTCACCAGAAACACTATTCGCGAAATAGGCTATACCCATTCTGATATGGGCTTTGATGCGGATTCTTGTGCAGTACTCAACGCCATTGGCAAACAGTCTCCTGATATCAACCAAGGTGTTGACCGCAGCCGTCCTGAAGAGCAAGGAGCTGGTGACCAAGGGTTGATGTTTGGTTATGCGTCGAACGAAACCGACGTTCTTATGCCTGCACCTATTACTTATTCACATCGCCTTGTTCAACGTCAAGCACAAGTCAGAAAAGATGGCACCTTGCCTTGGCTAAGACCTGATGCAAAAAGTCAGGTCACCTTTGCTTATGAAAACGGTAAGCCTGTAGGTATCGATGCTGTTGTTTTATCAACACAGCATAGTGATGATATTTCAACGGAAGACCTTAGACACAGTGTGATGCAAGAAATCATTAAGCCAGTGCTTCCAGAGAAGTGGCTTAATGAGAAAACACAATATTTCATTAATCCAACCGGTCGATTCGTGATTGGTGGCCCAATGGGTGATTGTGGTCTTACCGGGCGTAAGATTATTGTTGACACATACGGTGGTATGGCACGCCATGGTGGCGGTGCATTCTCAGGTAAAGATCCATCAAAAGTTGACCGTTCTGCGGCTTACGCAGGACGTTACGTCGCTAAAAATATCGTCGCGGCTGGATTGGCTGACCGTTGTGAAATCCAAGTGTCTTATGCTATTGGTGTTGCTGAACCAACATCCATTAACATTGATACCTTCGGCACTGGCAAATTAGACGACGACAAACTAACAGCACTTGTTAGAGAGCACTTCGATTTGCGCCCTTATGGTTTGATTAAGATGCTTGACCTTGAAAAGCCTATTTATCAGCAAACTGCAGCATATGGACACTTCGGTAGAGAGAACTTTCCTTGGGAAGCAACCGATAAAGCTGACTTGCTCAGACAAGCGCTATAGAAATTTTACAAGTCTACACCGCTCAGTGATAAGCTGAGCGATGTTTGACAGCATTAGGTGTTGTCAGAAACAACTTTACCATCAATAAGCTATCATCTATTGTGCCCTTTGGTTTTAAAAGGACGCTATAAATGAAACATCGAACTGCTTTATTACTGAGTCTAGTCAGTAGTCTATTTCCCTTTAGTATTACCCAAGCTGATGAATGGCCGTACCCTCAAGATGTTCCTAAGGTAAGCCCCGTCGATATCGGTGTTGCCAGCGATCGCCCTGTGGATATTTCTCGCTTTTTAATGGTTCGTTCAGCAACCGCTACATCACTTAACAACTCTGCATCCCACATCGCATTTATTAGCAATGTCACTGGCGTAAGGCAGCTTTGGGTAATGCCCGCTGAAGGTGGCCAAGCCAAGCAATTAACTTTCGGTAATGGCATTACCTTTTATCGCTGGCACCCTGATGGGCAGCGTTTAATTTATGGCGCAGACAATAATGGCGACGAGCGAGAAGCTTACTACCTCATATCCATCGATGGTCAAAAAGAAAGTCTTGCTTTGCCTTACAGTGATGGATTTCGTTCATTTGGGGCATTCGACAAAGAAGGCAAGCGGTTTACTTATGCCTCCACAGAAAGAAATGGGCGTGATTTCGATCTCTATATGTATGACTTTAAAACCACTAAAAGTCGTATGATCCATCGAGCTGAGTTTGGCTTTTTCCCCGATGAATGGCGCCCAGGCACCAATCAATTACTCGTCCAAGAGACAAGAGGCGAAGACGCTAATAATATGTATGTGCTGGACATTGATAGCGGAAAACTCAAAACACTGTTTAAACCAGAGATAGCCGCTGCTTATGAAGGTTTTAATTGGGAACCTTCCGGTAAAGGCTTTTACTACACGTCCAACCAAAACGGTGAAATGAAATCACTGCAATATTACGATTTCAAATCGGGCGTTAATAAGACGCTGGTTGAAAGCGAATATGATATTCAGGACATTACCTTATGTCAGAAAGGGAAGTATTTACTTTGGACTGAAAACCGTGATGGTTTCGATACCCTTTATATGGCCCCGACTCGCTCTATGAACGCGAAAGAAATCCCAATGTCCCCGGGCGTCGTTGGTATTTCTTGTGGCGATGGTCAAGAAGCGCTATTGAATCATTTTGCACCTAATGATCCGGGCACACTGAGCAAATTAAACCTCCGCACGCTGAAGCAAACAACATTACTCACACCCAATATGGCGGGAATAAATCCAGACGAGCTGGTTATCCCAGAGTCGATTCGTTTCCCAGCGAGAGATGGCGTTACCTTGCAAGGCCTGCTCTATATGCCTAAAAACAGTGGAGGCAAAAAGCCACCATTGGTGATAGATATTCATGGCGGCCCTACTTCTCAAGCTAGGCCAAGCTGGGCACCTTTAACGCAATACTTAACGGGTAAAGGTATTGCGGTATTAGATATTAATGTTCGTGGTTCAACCGGTTTTGGTAAGACTTACACACGATTGGACAATCAGGAAAAACGTTTAGATAGTGTACGCGATCTCGTTGATGCGATTGATTGGCTGAAGAAAGATGGTCGCGTTGATGCCGACCGTGCGGCAGCAATAGGCGGCTCTTACGGTGGTTATATGGTGAATGCTGTTATGGGCGCTTATCCAGATGCTTTTAAAGCCGGTGCTTCTTTTGTTGGTGTGGCCAATTGGGTGCGCGCATTAGAAACGGCCTCACCGGGTCTCAAGGCTTCAGATCGTATTGAATACGGTGATATTAGTGAGCAACGCTGGAAAGACTTTTACGCTGAAAATTCTCCTGTGAATACCATTCATCAAATCAAAGCACCTATGTTTTTCGAGCATGGCGTCAATGATCCACGCGACCCAGTGACAGAATCTGACACCATGGTACAAGCACTGCGTGATAAGAATATTCCTGTGACCTATCTTCGCTTCCCGGATGAAGGGCATGCCATACGCAAGTTGGAAAACAGAGTGACCTTTTTACGCCAACTCGCGAGCTTTTTAGAGCAGCATCTATAGAAGCTGAAGTGCTTCTAGCTTGATCATTTGTATCTGATTCAAGCTAGAAGTTATATCCTGATGGGTAAAACAGAATAGTTGAGGTGCAAAGGGAGAGCGTTATAATGCAAACGGTCATCGTTCTTTTATAAGGTCAACTATGCTAGTTAGAAAAATTGTTTGGGTATTCTGCGTTACCTTCTTCATTTCCTCTTGTAGTACTTCCCCAACAGGCAGAAGCCAGATTAAGTTTTTCCCTAAAGAACAACTCAATAGCATGGGTGTGCAAGCGTTTGATCAATTGAAGAAGGATCAAAAAATATCAACCAAACGTATCGATAATCAATTTGTACAGTGTGTGGCAAATTACATTACATCCAAAGTCCCTAAGGCAGATTTTAACGGTCAATGGGAAGTGGTTGTATTCGATGAACCACAAATCAACGCATTTGCATTACCAGGCGGTAAAATTGGTGTTTATAAAGGGCTTCTCAATGTGACAGAAAATCAACATCAGTTAGCGGCTGTTATCGGGCACGAAGTTGGCCATGTTATTGCCGAACATGGCAATCAACGTATGAGTAGCAACGCCCTTATCGGTGCAGGCCTGCAAGTTACCAGTGCTATTTTAGATGCAAAACAAGTCGCCAATAATCAGCAGTTGATGAGCGCATTAGGCTTAGGGGCGCAAGTCGGGCTTCAATTGCCGTTTGGACGAGCACATGAATCAGAAGCGGATGAAATAGGGTTAGACTTGATGGCTGAAGCAGGTTTTAAGCCTCAAGAGGCTGTCAAACTATGGCAAAACATGGATAAGGCCAGCGGTGGAGCTAAACAACCTGAGCTGTTGTCTACGCATCCTCACCCTGCTACACGAATAGAACAATTACAGCTACATATGACAAAAGCTAACGCAATTTATAGGCGCAGCACCCAACAACCTAACTGTTAGAATCAATCGCTCTGGAACAAGCGTTTTAAGGCTCAGGTATTAGAGGAGGCAGAATAGCCTCCCCGTGACAATTTACTCAGCATTCCCTTCTTTATGCATGTGTATATCCATTTGAGGATACGGAATGGATATCCCTTCAGCATCAAAGCGCAACTTCACGGCTTCAGTGAAGTCAAACATGACTCCCCAATAATCGCCAGACTTAACCCAGGGTCTAACAACAAAATTAACGCTGCTGTCGCCTAACTCAGAAACAGCAACTTGCGGTGCTGGATCACTCAGAATGCGGTCATCTTCAGATGTCATAGCTTCCAGAATATTCTTTGCTTTCAGTAAATCATCGTCATAACCTATGCCAAATACCATGTCGACACGACGTGTTTCTTTCGCTGAATAATTGGTGATGTTGCCGCCATAGATATTGCCATTGGGCACAAGGATCAGTTTATTGTCTGGGGTTAAAATTGTCGTTGTAAAAATACTGATACTTTTAACCGACCCTGCCGTACCACCGGCCTCAACATAATCGCCTGACTTGAAAGGTCTGAAAATTAACAGCATCACACCCGATGCAAAGTTTTGCAAAGAACCTTGTAAAGACAACCCTATAGCTAGTCCAGCTGCTGCCAAAATCGCAGCAAATGATGTCGTGTTAACACCAAGCCTATCTAACGCAGCTATCACAACGAAAACGGTTAAGATGGCACTGACAATGGCTTTAACAAAGTCGATTAGCATCGGATCGTACTTTGACTTTTCCAATAACTTGCCTAAGCCGCTTACGAGTAATTTTACAACCATTCGGCCGATAATGAAGATGACTAAAGCCATAATGATATTAATCCCCCAAGGGATCACATACAGGCTTATCATTTCTGATATTTTTTCAGATTCAAACATAGCTATTTCCAGTTAATTATTTGTTTTTATTGAAGCTTTATTTTAAGAACTACACATGAGACTTGTTTATTTTATTACCTGTTAAAGGCCTAAAACAGCAAATAACTCACTCTTAAATTGGCTTGCTAATATCATAATACATAAGCTCAGTTTTAATACAATGTTACATTCCTAAGTCGTCAAAATGCGACACTAAACTTTAGTTGTAAGCCTTTGGCTATGGGATGTGTAAGAAATGTAGCACGTGATAAAAAAGTGATAAAAAACGGATGATTTTCACGAGTTTCCCTTGACGAATATGCAATATTTGGCCAAAATCCACACACTGAATAAAATCATTATCAGATGTAACTGATAATCAATTTTAAAGGATATAAAAATGTTTTTAGCAGGCTTACTGTTTTTTGTTGTTTTTGGTTTATTAGTTTTTTCATTGAGCAATGATACCGGTAAAAATTCTAAGTCATACCGCCGCCTAGACGCTCAAAAATAGGAAAGTATTTCTTATTTGTTATTAAAAAACGTCCTTAATTCCTTAGTAGATATCATGATGATTAAAGCCCGGCTCAAAAGCTGGGTTTTTTATTGCCGGTAATTGTTAACGCTATTACATTTATGGTTTATACCGACCGTGATATCCTAATGCTAACGTCTTCAATTTAATCACCTATTTTATGAAAAACTTTGGACCCGGCTTTTTAGTAGCTGCTGCTTTTATTGGCCCTGGCACTATTACTACGGCAAGTTTGGCAGGATCTGGGTACGGCTATACCTTAGTTTGGGCATTACTCTTTTCAGTGCTTGCGACCATTTTATTCCAAGAAATGAGTGCCCGTTTAGGTGCTGTTACTCAATCAGGGTTAGCAGATGTTATGCGTGGTTACTTTGCTCAACCCATAACAAGAGCTCTAGTGCTTGGGCTTATTATCGGTGCTATTGGCGTAGGCAATGCTGCCTATGAGGCAGGTAACCTTACTGGTGCAGGCCTTGGTATAAGCGCCGTAGTAGCAGGTGAGACAAGTTTTTGGGTACTCATACTAGGCCTTGTCTCTATCTTGTTACTGAGCACGGGAAAGTACCAACTTATCCAGAATACGCTTATCGCACTGGTTATCATCATGAGCATTACTTTTTTAACGACAATGTTCATCAGCCAACCTGATCTCTCAGCACTACTCAGTGGTGCATTTACCTTCAGCCTTCCAACAGGCTCTGAGTTGATTGTCATAGCGCTTATTGGCACAACCATAGTGCCTTACAACCTATTTTTACATTCATCACTCGTCGCGCAGCAATATTCACAAATCGCTTCAAAGCCTGCCACCGATAACCCAACTATAGAAGAAGCACTTAGTCACAGTCGTTGGGATACCGGTTTATCTATTGGACTTGGCGGTTTAATTACATTGGCCATCATATCAACATCAGCTGTGGCATTTTTTGATCAACCTCAGACTTTCAATGCCTCTACTATGGCAACACAACTCGAACCTTTATTAGGCGAATACGCGAGCCTATTTTTTGCGATAGGCCTATTCGCAGCAGGATTAACCAGTTCCATAACCGCGCCGCTCGCGACTGCTTATGCCGTCAGCGGTGTGATGGGGTGGCAATTGGACATTCGTAACATAAAGTTTAAAGCCGTTTGGTTAGTTATTATTGTGATTGGTATGAGTAGCGCAGTATTAGGCTTTAAGCCCCTTCCACTTATTTTATTTGCGCAGGCGACTAATGGGTTGCTTTTACCGATAATCGCACTCTTTTTATTGTTTACGATGAACAACAAAGCTGTATTGGGCAGTCACACCAATGGTTGGATAGCAAATACCTTAGGCGGCTTGGTTGTTGCCTTGGTCAGCGCTTTAGGCTTGTTTAAGTTGTACACGCTGTTTTAAAATACGTGTTATTAGTAACCTATTGCGCTTACCGCATTTTTCAAGGTAGACCATGATCGCCAACCTTATAGGCACAGTCTCTTTCGTCCTGTATTTTATCAATACGGTGTTTTGGGTTGTCCCTATCCTCTTATTGTCACTGCTTAAGTTTCTTATACCGCTAACACTCTGGCAAACATGGACGTCGTATTTGTTAGATGGTTGCGCAACGATGTGGGTAACCTGTAACACACTCAATCAGAATATCACCACGCCAACTGACTGGCATACCACTGGCTTAGATGGGTTGTCTGAAGAAGAATGGTATTTAGTGATAGCCAATCACCAATCCTGGGTAGATATACTGGTGTTGCAACGTATATTTAACCGAAAGATCCCTTTTTTAAAGTTCTTTCTGAAGAAAGAACTTATTTGGGTGCCTATATTGGGTTTAGCGTGGTGGGCACTCGACTTCCCGTTTATGCACCGCTATAGCAAAGCCTTTATAGAGAAAAACCCACATTTAAAAGGTAAAGACTTAGAAACCACTAAAAAGGCCTGTGAGAAGTTTCAATATAAGCCAGTCAGTGTAATGAATTTTGTTGAAGGGACACGATTCACTCACGCAAAGCATAATAAACAGAATAGCCGTTTTACTCATTTATTAGAGCCGAAAGCTGGCGGTATTGCCTTTGTTCTTAGTGCTATGGGGACTCGATTAGACAAGCTTGTTGACGTCACCATTCACTATCCAGGTGGTACACCTTCATTTTGGGATTTCGTCAGTGGTAAAGTAAAACGTATCAATGTTTCAGTCGCGGTAACTAGCACAAAAGAGCTATTGGCTTTAGACTATTTTGACAACAAAGAACAACGCACACAATTTCAACGTTGGCTCGCTGACAAGTGGCAAGAAAAGGATAATATTATCAAACAGTATGACTAACGCAGTATCAAGGTTAATAAGTTACGTTAAGTTCCCTCTACATATCTTATTACAAACGCTAAATGTGTTCTTTTGGGGTGTGCTTATAGTCGGGCTAGGACTCTTAAAATTCATTAGCCCTGGTCGCTCTGCTGTATCATTAGTAAATACCCTAGCAGGGAAAATGGAAAAAGCTTTCGGTCACTGCAGTATCAAACTCGTCACATTGTTTAACAACGTCCACTGGGAAATAGAGATAGACGACAGTATTAATAAAGACGACTGGTATTTATTAATAGCTAACCACCTATGTTGGCTAGACATCGTACTTATCATGAGCTTATCAATTGGCCGTTTTCCTCCTCCTAAATTTTTCCTTAAAAAAGAGCTCATTTGGCTTCCGTTCATTGGACTCGGAGCATGGGCATTGGATATGCCTTTTATGCAGCGTTACTCCAAGCAGTTTCTTGCGAAAAAACCACACCTCAAAGGAAAAGATATCGAATCAACACGTCGTTCATGTGAGAAATTTAAAACAACACCTACAACAGTAGTGAACTTTGTAGAAGGCTCTCGCTGCACACCTGAGAAACAACAAGAAAAGAACAGTCAGTTCAAATATTTGCTACCCGCAAAAGCAGGGGGAATATCCTTTACTTTAGGTGCGATGGGTGATCAATTCACACATATTCTTGATACAACCATTGCTTACCCACAAAACCAACATCGTGTGATGACCGATTTATTTAAAGGCAAGTTAACTAAGATCGTCGTGAAGATTCAGACAAAAGCGATTTCTCCAAACTTAATCGGTGATTATGAAAATGATGAAAAATACCGTCAGTACTTTCAAACATGGTTAAATCAAACATGGCAGACAAAAGACCTGATACTAGAAGAGATAAATAACACTGATAATCATGGCAGACAAAGGAGCAAGTCTTAGATACTATTTAACACGTTATTAAACAGGAACATTGAAAAATGGCTGACGATTCAACTGCC
>CAZVDU010000158.1:0-9031 GCA_964625615.1 uncultured Pseudoalteromonadaceae bacterium
AGTCGGATATTGTTGTTGTCCTATGCGGTACTTAAAGATTCAAAAGATTCATTTGTTACTCTTTGTGGTTTTGATTATTTCTCCCGTAGAAGCTTACATGAAGCAAGAAGGCGTCAATTCAGAGATCATTTTAGATCAAGCTGGCGAGAGGGCGGTAGAAATATTTACACAGCGAGTATTAGAACGAGCCTACAGAGAATTAGGTATAAAGGTTAGATACAATGTGGTGCCTCTTGCAAGAAGTTACAGAGAAGCTAATTCAGGGCGTTTAGATGGGTTGCGAGGAAGAGTAGGTACAGTGCCTGGTTCCTATCCTAACCTTATCAAAATCGATGTACCTCTTGTTACCTTCAACGTAATTTTAATCGTGAATAAAGAAGCTTGCCGTATCGTTACATCCAATCCAGGGCAAGAATGTGACATAAATCAATTAAGCCGGGTGGGCACTGTAAGAGGGTTCAAAGCCTTGCAGGATTATCAAGAAGAGAACCCTTTACCTTTTGATGTTTTGGAGCTGGTATCAAAAGAACAAACGTTGGAAATGTTAGCTGCTAATAAGCTGCAAGCAGCTATTTTGACAGAGTCATTAGTTCCTGATTCGTTGTTTGAACAACACCCTTATTGGTCTAGCTATTTGTTAACTTCTGTTGGCTTGTTTCATTATCTTAATAACAAACATGAGGATTTAGTGCGAGATATCACGCACGTTTTATCTGATCTTGAATGCACCGGATGGCTAGAAGAACAGCGTCAAGTTCATAAGTTGAAGATTAAGAGTTTAGCAAAGTCTCTGCCATAGTCGTGCAATGGTTTTATAATTAACTATAAAATTTTTTGGTTTCATTTAATAATTTAAATGTTTAAAATTTTACCCGGTAGCATTGTTTTTAAGGAGTGTCAATATTTTACCTTTTTGTATTTTAATACTTATTAATGTGTAGATAATTACCTCTCTTTAACTTATTATACTTTCGTATAGTCCTGTTACTTTTAAATTTAAATTTTCATGAATTGGACGACATATTCTTGCGTTATCTGTGAAGGCATACTACATATTTAAATATCCTTTTTTAGTTTGGTTAAGAGCTATAGTTGTTATGGCATTATGCCTCATGGATGATTTTTAGAATCCAATTGAGATTGTAGGGTGAGAGTCAGTATATGAGCGAATGGTGTATTGAGACCAAGTTTAAGGTGCTTTTGATTAGCTTGTTTGTGCTGTTGGTGATGAACATTATCAGCATGATCGAGATAAATAAGACAGGGTACTTTACATTTCTTGAGCGTGAGCACGGCATCGGTATTGAAACTATTCTCATTAATATCAATAAATTAGAAGATACATCTGATGGTGATGATTTATCCCAAATACTCAATCGTAGAAACTCAGACTTCCATGAACAGGGAATGAGGCAAGGTGTTCTATTTGCCAAAGAACAAGCCATTGCGTGTTTAGATGCTGTTATCAGCGTTGAGGTTCTCCTGTTTAGGTTACTCGGTTTTGGTGAGGCGATTGATATTTGTGACGCTGACATTATTGCTAACGATCAAATGTTGAGCAAAATTAACGCTCTTGAAAAAGGTAATATCAGTAAAGATGAATTTATAGACCAAATACAGGCGCCTTTAAAAAAGCTGCAATATCATACAGAGCGATTTGCCATTCTTATTCCAGAAATCAGGGCATTTATGACGACCCTGATTATTACGATGACACTCGTATTATCAATTGGAATAATTATTGCCTTCGTTTATGTATTAAGAGATGTCCAAAAGTCACTGAATCTGCTTAATGGGGAAATCAAAATCATCGAGTCGAATAATGACTTATCACATCGTATTCTTGTTCGGAGAGAAGATGAAATAGGCGATGTTGGTATCTCTTTCCAAGGCCTATTAGGTAAGTTCTCGAGTATAGTCAGTAACATTATTTCGTCAAATACAGTACTTGACTCTGAAAGTAAGAAGCTAAAGCAGTTAGCCGAGAACTCAAATGATAGTGTGGCAGAACAGTTTGAAATGTCTGGGCAGGTATCTACTGCAATAGAGCATATGACACAAGCTATTCAAGAAGTTGCAGAAAACATTACTAAAGTCGCTAAGGAAGTAGGTGACGTAGATCAGTCTGCTAGAGAAGGACAAAGTGTTGTTAATAAGACAATTGGCGACTTGAATGGATTAGGTCACGATGTCTCAGCTGCCGCAGACGTTGTCGATCAACTTGCAACCAGTGGTGAAAAGGTTGGAAATGTACTTGCAGTTATTACACAAATTGCTGATCAGACCAATTTGTTGGCGTTGAACGCTGCTATTGAAGCTGCGCGTGCAGGAGAGCATGGACGCGGCTTTGCTGTTGTCTCGGATGAAGTACGAACACTGGCCAATAAAACGCAAGAATCTACTCAAGAAATAGGCGCCATCATATCTGATTTTAAAACAGGTTCTGAGGCTGCAGTTGCCGCTATGAAGAGGAGTCAAGAAAAAGCGCAGGAAACCATCAGAAATGCAGATGGAGCAGTAAACTCTCTCAATACGATTGCTGAGTTGTCTGGTCAGATTAATGATCATGCTAGTCAGGTGGCAGTTGCCGCCGAGCAACAAACTCAGGTGCTAGAAGGTATCAACCAAAATGTATCTACTTTGGCTTCTTCAGCAGAAAAAGCAAAGGATATTGCTGTTCAAACACACGAAACAGCTCTTGTTGTGAGCTCTAATGTCGATTCGATGAGCGATATGGTTAGCTCATTTAAAGCGTAATTTAAGATTTAGATTATCTATTATAATTAAAGAGGAAAGTTAGAATGCGTAAATTAGTTGGAACACTGGTTTTAAGTAGTTGCTCATGTCTGTCAATTGCTGGTCCTTGGGGGAATGATTTCGGTATATCTTATGATTCAGTAGCTGGTGGTATGGGCGCGTCAACTTATGCGAATCCTTATACCGCAACATCAGCAGTCTTTGGGAATCCTGCGACCTTACTCAAGTTTAAAGAGACACCTAGGACTGTCACCTTTGGTGCTGCTTACGTTAATATTGATTTTAGGTTAAATCACGATGGTATCGTCACCGGAGCACCTTTTTCCGGAAAATCTGACACGGTTAATTTCTTGGTGCCTAATGCATCTGTTATTACGCAGCTAAGTGACGATTTAGCAATAGGAGGCGGATTTGGAATTACAGCGGGATTGGGTGCCGATTTTAGAAATGATACACCGCTCAGCCCTGGGATTAACTATATAGCCTTTGGTAATAACTTTTCGATTGCTAAAAAGCTCAGTGATAGTTGGACCATCGGTGCCACTGCAACTATGGGGTTTGGCTTATTGGAGTTAGGTCCGGTTCAATCAAGTGGGACAGTCAATGATATCGGTTTTAGAGGCACATTAGGAGCGCTCTATGATAAAGGTAACTTCTCCTTTTCAGCGCATTACTCGTCTAAGCTAGGGTTTGAGTTTGATAACGTATTCTTGATTTCAGGTAACGAGTTCGGCGATGTGCCTCTAGAGCAGCCTTCAGAAGTCGTACTTGGTTTAAGTTATCGCTTTGCGGAGCATTGGGATTGGCAAGCAGCGCTTTTGTTTAAAAACTGGGGAGATGCCGATGGCTATGAAGATATCTGGGAAGATCAAGAAATCTTAACGACGGGTTTTCAGTACAGTAAAGATAAGTGGGCTTATCGCTTCGGCTTTGGCGTAACAAGTGATTTACGTAGAGAAGATTTAGGCAGCACTTTTGCGGGTAATACGACATTAGGTTTTGGTGGACAAGCTATACCGCTTAATCCTACTGTGATTGAATTCTTACAAGCATCGCTGGCGCCTTCATTTTGGGATTACCACGTTAGCGCTGGGATAGGTTATTCCTTTAGTGATGTCACAAGGTTGGATGTTTTCGTTGCTCAGATTTTTGGGGACGAAGAAGTGATTAGTGTAAATAACCAAACTGATGTTGATTTTCTACAATTAGGTGGTGGCTTTACCTGGACGTTTTAGCAGTAATAAGTCGTAGCTCGTCTGAGCTACGACTATCTACTCAATAATATTAAGCAGCCATTTCATAGAAACAAATTTTGTTGCCATCTATGTCACGTACATAAGCACCGTAAAAGAAATCAAAGCGTTGGCCAGGTTCTCCGTCACAAGTCGCACCCAGTTCAATTGCTTTAGCGTACAATGCATCAACACCTGCTTTATCGCCACCGGAAAACGCAACCATAACACCATTACCTGGAGAAGGGTCGTTCTCGTCGAACGGGATACAGATTGAAAGCATGGGAGCTCCAGGCTCTTTACCATAGAACTTGATGCGGTCCATTCCCATTAATTGCTTAGCGCCTAGCTCGCCTAACAAGCTACCGTAAAAAGCTTCCGCTTTTTCCATATCACTGACACCGACCGTTATGTATCCTAGCATTGAGATATTCCTCTTTAGTTGATTTTTCTGCCACCCAAGACGGGGTATTGGCGTTGTTTGAAATATGAATATAGGTTGTAGACCTCAATAAACAGGAAAAATTTCCATTAAATCGGTACGCCTAAGATAAACCATTTCAACGTTGTAACCTTGCCATTCCATTTTTCTGGCAATCGATGATCAAAAGAGAAGTACGTTCAATAAATAAATTGATATATTGGCTAAGTTTTAATGCACAGGAGCACGTTTTTTGAACGATATTCACTTCTATGAACCCAAAAACGGACATGGATTGTGTCACGATCCTTTTAACGCCATTATTGCCCCAAGGCCTATAGGTTGGATTTCGTCACAAGATCAAGTTGGCAATGTTAATTTAGCGCCTTACAGTTTTTTTAACGCGCTCAATTACAAACCGCCTATTATTGGTTTTTCAAGTCAAGGCTATAAAGATTCCGTACGCAATATTGAATTAACCGGTGAGTTTTGTTGGAACCTTGTTTCTCAATCTCTGGTTGATGCCATGAATCAGACAAGTGCTGCTGTAGAGTCGGCAGTTGATGAATTCGAGCTAGCTGAACTTGAACGTATTGAGTCGACCTTGGTTAATGTGCCTCGTGTCAAAGATAGTCCAGTAAGTATGGAGTGCCGCTTATCACAAGTTGTGCAATTAAAAGGCGCCGACGGTCAGTTATGTGATAGCTGGCTTGTTATGGGCGAAGTGGTTGGCGTGCACATTAACCAAGCCGTTATTAATGACGGTATATACAATACCCTATTGGCTAAGCCTGTTATGCGTGGTGGTGGAACCGGTGACTATTTCACGATAGAAGAACTAAATAAATTCCAACTGTTACGACCGACCCAAGGGTAGTATGAGTTAACGATGAGTAATCAAGATTACACTGTCATCATTATTGGCAGCGGATTTGGTGGTCAGTGTGCTGCCATTAATTTGTTAAAAGAAGGTATTGAGGATTTTATTATCCTTGAACGTCGTTCTTTTATTGGAGGCACGTGGATTCAAAATAGCTACCCCGGCGCCGCTGTTGACGTTCAATCACCTTTGTATTCATTTTCTTTTGAGTCCTATGATTGGACACAGCTCTTTGCAGAACAAGCTGAACTAAAAGCATATACCGAGTCCATTTTCGTAAAGTATGGGTTGGCAGATAAAACTTTGATGAATAGGAATGTCGAGCAGGCAGAGTGGGATGAAGAAGATGCCCGCTGGCGAGTTCGAGTGAGTGAAGGAGAGGTTTTGAGCGCTCAGTTTTTAGTGAACGCATCAGGACAGTTGAGTAAGCCGGTGACTCCGGACTTTGAAGGTAAGGACTCATTTAAAGGGGCGTCGTTTCACACCAATGACTGGGATCATTCAGTTGATTACATTAATAAAAACGTTGCTATTATTGGCAGTGGCGCCAGTGCAGCTCAAATCATTCCAGCCATCGCTGATAAAGTTAAACATCTACATGTGTTTCAACGCACACCACATTGGGTGTTGCCTCGTGGAGATAAAGTGTTCACATCGTGGCAACGCAAGTTGTTAAGACAGCCTTGGGCCTATCAGTTACTTAGGAAGAGCATTTATTGGGCGCTTGAGTTTCGAGTGGTAGGGTTCAAGTACAGTAGGGCAGCGCTAAATTTATTGGGTGGTATACCTTCTCGACGTATGTTAGAAGAGCAGGTTAAAGACCCCGAACTTAGGAAGAAGCTAACGCCTGATTTTACTATTGGTTGTAAGCGTATTCTCGTATCGAATACACTTTATCCATCGCTTACTCGTAGGAATGTTACCTTGCATGATAAGTCTGACGGTATAGAGGCAATCAATGAAACGGGCATCATAACAACTCAGGGTAATCAGGAAGAAGTGGATATTATCGTCTACTCTACCGGGTATGATGCTGCTGATGGATTGATTTCGTATGATGTTAAAGGACGAGACAATGAATCATTGAGTCACTTCTGGGAAGATTACCCAAGAGCTTATTTGGGAACGACTGTGCCTAAGTTCCCCAATTTTTTCGTGGTTACTGGACCTAACACTGGTATTGGCCACACTTCTGCTATTTTCGTTATTGAGTCACAAGTAAAGTATGTTATCAATAGTATCAAACAAGTGATCCAAAGCGGCAAAAAGCAAGTTGAAGTGTTACCCGAAGCAGAGCAAAGGTACACCGATAATGTTCACCGAGAGATGGAAAAAACGGTGTGGCATAACGGGGGTTGCAATAGTTGGTATAAAAGCAAAAGCGGGAAAGTCATTGCCATGTTCCCTGGCTTCAGCTTTACCTATCGCTATCTGTGTCGGAAGTTTAAGTCAGCAGATCACAAGTTAACCTAGTAAGCCGAAATGGATAGAGAAGGGTGGTATGTCATTAAAGAATAACGCAGAAAGCTATGGCTGGCTTAGTATCATTTTGCATTGGGTGATGGCGATAACCGTGTTTGGCCTATTTGGTTTGGGCTATTGGATGGTCGACCTCGATTACTATAGCGAATGGTATCGTAGTGCACCGGCGTTACATAAATCGATAGGGATAACTTTACTACTTTTATGGAGCGTTCGTGTAGTTTGGCGTTTTACACAACCATCACTAAACGCTATAGAAACACACAAGATTTGGGAAGTCAGATTGGCGACGTTGGTTCATGCATTGCTCTATGTCCTTATGCTGGTGATCATGCTTTCTGGATATCTTATTTCAACAGCGGATGATCGAGGAATTGATGTTTTCAATCTGCTTACAGTCCCTTCGCTAGGAGAACTGTTTGAAAACCAGGAAGACGTAGCAGGTAATATCCACAAGTGGCTGGCCTATGGCGTAGTCGGGTTAGCGGTATTACATGCACTAGCCGCCTTAAAACACCATTTTATCAATAAAGACCGAACATTAATTCGAATACTAAAATCAAGGGTAGGAAAATGAAAAAGAGACTAATCGCAGCTGCATTAAGCAGCCTTTTAATCATGCCGATAGCTAACGCAGCAGATTATATTGTTGATGCGAAAGGGGCGCATGCCTCCATTAATTTCAAGATAAAGCATCTAGGGTATAGCTGGTTAACTGGACGATTTGATACCTTTGACGGTAAATTTAGCTATGACAGTAATAGCCCAGAAGCGTCAAAAATCACCTTTAATGTTGATGTTACCAGTCTTAACTCAAACCACGCTGAGCGTGACAAGCATTTGAAGAATAAAGATGTATTGAGTGCCAGTAAGTTCTCGACAGCTACATTTACCAGTACATCTGTCAAAGACATGGGTAATGGCGACCTGCAAATCGTTGGTGATATGATGCTGAAAGGCGTGACTAAGTCGATGACTATTGATGCTGAAAAAGTGGGTGAAGGTAAAGATCCATGGGGTGGCTATCGAGTAGGTTTCTCTGGTACAACGCAATTGAGCTTAGCTGATTTCGGCGTCCAAGTGTTTGGTGATTCTTCACACGCTACTTTGGACATACAAATCGAAGGTATTCGTCAGTAAGTGTTATAAGCTAGAGAATTGATAAAACCAACTGCATTGCTGTTGGTTTTATCTCAGCAACGTACTGATATTGATAGGTTGCTTATTTTTAGTCTGTTGATAGGTCTGGCGCCTAAAAACAAAAGTCAGTCTTTGAAACTATCAAGCGCTTCACTGCTCACCCACATCACATCGCCGCCTCGACTAAAGAAGAAATACTTTCCATCAGGTGTCATCATTGGGCAATAGTCTGTTTCGGCAGAATTGAATAGAGGTCCCATATTTTTACTTTTACCCCAAGTATTATCAGACTGCTTGAAGCTTATATATAAATCGCCCTGTCCATAGCCATCTTTTCGGCTAGAGGATACATGAATAAGGTAACTTTCATCTGGACTGACATAAATATCGCCTTCACTGTTTGTGCTGTTTATTGCTGGGCCTAAATTAACCGGCTTTTCAAACTTACCATCATTATACTGTGCCCTATAACTATCTCTATCGCCTAGACTGTCATCTCTTTGTGCAGAGAAATACAAGCTGCCGTCTGCAACAATCATTGGGTAAAGTTCATGGTCTGGGCCATTAATATCTGCTGAAAGAGGCGTTGGCGTTTCAAGCCCATATTGGCCAATGCGGCTTCGCCAGATGTTGTACCTGTCTAGAGAGTAACCCTCTAAAGGTCTGTTGGAGATGAAATATAGCCATTGCTGATTTTGTGAGAAAACCATGTCTACGTCTGCATGCCCTGGATAGGTTTTAGATGGCCCGGCTAGTTGAGGTTCACTCCATTGGTCGTTAGAGTCTTTAAAGCTAAAGAACATCTTGTAGGCGCCGTCAATACGACGGGAAAACATGAATATGTTCTCACGTGGCGAAAAGACCGAATTTAGCTCGAAGTTATCTTCTGTGGATATTAATCCAGGCGCAAAAATTTCGGGCGTGTTTCCTGGTGGTTCTTGTCCAAGATAAGGACCTTTTAGCTCAGGCCAACCACCTTCGGACTCTCCTTGAAGCGCTAGAGCTGAGTTGACGATTATAAAAGAGGCGAGTAAAAGTGTTAGTCTTTTCATTGTTTAGCCTGATTTCTATCCATAATTAAAATCAAGCCTACTGTATCTTTTCGTTGATTGTAAGAGG
>CAZVDU010000159.1:0-8977 GCA_964625615.1 uncultured Pseudoalteromonadaceae bacterium
GCTGGCGCTTGCGAGACAGATCATGATCGCTCATGGCGGCACGATAAAATATGCAACTAATCAATACGGGGGCGCTGAGTTCAATCTGACGTTTTGATTTTTAGAGCAACCCTCTCCGCCAAGCAGTTAACCCAATATACAGGTTGGTATATCTGACTAAATGTTATGCCTATTGTACAACGACCGTTAAATAAGCCACCACACCACTTAACCAGAATTACCTAACACCTTGTTTTTTAATGATATGTGCAGTTGGCAGGCTGCTTGCAGCACTCAATAAGAGAAAGCTAGAAAGGATAAAAAATGCAACTTTTACTTAATGTATTATGGATGGCTCTAGGCGGTATTGCGATTTTTCTTATCTACATGATTGCGGGCTTAGTTTTATGCCTGACTATTATTGGTATTCCTTGGGGTATGCAGTGTTTCAAGTTAGCCATATTAGCCTTATTCCCTTTCGGCAGCGAGTCCATGCCTAAACAGGATGCCAACGACGATGCCGCGTTACACTTTTTAGCTAACATTATTTGGCTGATTTTCGGTGGCTTACCCTTAGTCATCACTCACTTAGTAATTGGTCTGGCGCTATGTTTATCCATCATCTTTATACCGTTTGGCCTACAACATTTTAAGATGATGCGATTAAGCTTCACACCTTTTGGCCGCACAGTGTACGACTTCTAAAAAATAACAAACCCCAAATATGCTCCAAACATATCTGGGGTTCGGCTCGTTTGTATTTAGATTATTATAGTGTTTTTCTGCTCTTTCTTGTGGGGACCAGCCCTACACCCATCAAGAGTAAAAGAAAGTAAAGACTACCGCCACCGCTAGATGAAGGCGGTGCTGGCGGAGGTGGTGGTGGAGGGGGCGTAGGCGTCGAATTGGCGTCATTAGGATCAGTGCCGGCTTGGAACTCCTCAAAATTGGTACTGCCATCATTATCTGCATCTTCTTGAGCGTCTGACCCATCCAACGGATCTAAATTATTATCTACTTCATAGGTATCTGGCAGACCATCACCGTCGTCATCTGTATCTGTATTGTTTCCTATACCGTCATTATCTGTATCGGTAGTTTCTGTTGCATCTAACGGGAAAGCATCATCAATATTATTGACACTATCACCGTCTGAATCATGGTCACCATCTAACCTCAATTCATCAAGTTGAGTCCCTGCGAAAACCAGGCTCACTGGCTGGCTCAAATCCCCTTCATTAGCATCAATAAAGACATCAAGAAAGGAACCAGTGTTACCGTCGTATCTCAACACCTGGTCGGTATCACTACTACACACGTAAACGTTTCCGTCTGGCCCAACAGTTATGCACCCTGGCGTACCTAAACCACCACTGCCCGCGCTTATAAACTCACCTAAAAAGCCTCCGCTTGTATCATAGCGAGTAATGTTTCTACTGCCGACATTGGTGACCAGTAAGTCACCATTACTGTCTAAAACAATATGTTCTGGCGTATCTAACCCTTGCGTCGCTATGAACTCCTCAGATCGTGCTGCTAAGTCAAAAGCTACAAATGCATTGACATCTCTCGCTACTGACATGATGAGATTGCCATCAAGTATGACGAAATCTCTGACAAACTCGTCATTAGCAATTGTCCTAGAAGTCAGTATGTTTCCTGTTGTAGATAAATTGAAGAATTGAAAATCGACGGGCAATAAGCCGTTGCTAACAACCAGCGTAGATGTATCTTGAAAAGCTAGATGCAGCGGGAAATTAGTCGCCAACTGACTTCTATCGACAGCAATGCGTGTTGTCTCTGTTTGTCGATCAAATTGCAACACATCACTAAAGGCAATAAAGAAAAGTTGTTGGGATTGAGACAACACCATATCGGAACGAAAGCTCAATCCACCAGCACCAACCTCAAGGAGAGGCTCAATAAAGTCACCAGCTTGATCAAATCTTAAAATACGATCATTACCAGCGCTAGCAACCCAAACTTCACTGACATCTATACTTGTCGGTTCAGAAAAGTCAGCAACGCCGTCATTGTCATCATCCAGATCATTTCGATCGCCGATATCATCGCTATCAGAATCCAGTGTATCCTGAAAGTCATTATCAAGCTCGTCAGCACTAGGTCCAATACCATCACCGTCAGCGTCTACAGTATCATTTGGATCAAGAGGTAAAGCATCGTTAGTATCTGGCGTACCATCGTTATCATCATCGGTATCTGTGTTATTGCCTATACCATCAAGATCGGAATCAAATTGCTCATTGGCATTGTCGATAAAGTCATCTGTATTATCGCCGACACCATCCAGGTCAGTGTCGGCTACTTCCGTTTGATCAAATGGGAAAGCATCGTCAACGTCCAGAACACTATCACCATCCCGATCAACCTGGCTCGGCGTAATATTAGGTACAGCAGTATCCACAACAGACGCCCGCAATCCTGCATTCATTGATGCCGTGCCATTCACAATGCGTGCATTGTCAGACACAATCACATCACCACAAGTGATTCCTCCACAAACCAGATCAGGATTCGAGAATACCGGCAAACCAAAATCTCGATTGATATCACCGGTGCCTATTGAGCTCATTACCGTATTAAACTTGTCAGTCACCAAGAATGCCCCTGCAAAGGTAGTCGGCCCTTGAGGCTGATTATTAACACGCTGATGCTGCGCACCAAAGTTATGCCCTATTTCGTGGGTAAAGGTATCCAAGCAATTTGAACCACCACTAATACCGACGTTACTAATATTTATCAGCACATCAGAATTCGGGTCAGGGAATCTAGCGATACCACAAACACCTCTCTCGTTGAGATTGTGCGTACGTATCATGGCAACGAGGTCGGCGCCAAATTGTTCACGTAAACCTGCAACCTGTTGTAGAGAGCTTACCGCGGGTGTGTTTGGGTTGCTGTCGAGCACGCCACTCAGTTGATCAAGAGCAACAAAGTTTGATGGATCTTGGAAATCAACAAATTCGGTATGCACTAACCGCAAGCGCACATTGATAAAACTGTCGACAAAGGCCAAATTAGCTTTAAACACCAGGTGTTCTAGTAACGCTTGTGTCATTTCACCTGGAAAGGTATCAACTATGTTCTGAGTAAAAAGTAGCATCAAGTCGACGACCACAGCTTCTTCTAAAGCACGAACACTTTGTACATTTTCCAAAGGTAAACTCGCTAAATCACCAACAACATCACCCTCGTAAATACCAGGAGCAAGCCCCGATAAGCCGACGTTAACAACAACGACATCATTTCCTCGCTGTTCTATTATCAACCTCTGATTATTCCCTATCATCTCTCCGAAGCCTGCACGCTCTCCTTGTGTGAAAATGACTTGCCAGTTTTCGGAGTCTCGTTGAAAAGAAGAAGAAAAAGAAACTGTGCCGCTACTATTTTCCGTCGCGTTATTGATTTGTATATTGTTGTTCGGAGAGAAGAAAGGTAATTCAAATGTCCACGTATTGGACTTTTCATTGTGAATCAATAACTGCTCGTTACTGAGGGTTATCTGCTGTATTGCATCAGTCTGAACACTCTGTAAATGAATAGGTAAACCAGGCTTTATATCCCTAGCCCAAATGCATAGAGGCATGAATAAAACCAAATAACTGAGAGAATGAAGCCATTTTCTTATAAGCATTTTCTTTATTCCTTCGATTTCACCGCTGCACACACTGTTCAAACGACTAAAATACTAAACCTATAGTACTTAGGTGATGAAGTAAAGACGCTATAGTTTGCCTGGCAATCACTCCTTAATTGAGCGGCTCGAACTCAGAAAACATCTGGCTCGCTTCCTGAACTTGTGACACAGGTAAAAACTCACAAACATCTGCAAACTCTTGCCACATAGCTAATACGCTAGAGTTGGTATGTGCAGACTCAATTGCTTCTTTGGATGCCCACTCAAACACTTCAACTATAGTGCCATCCTCGGAGCGAATAATGACAGGCTCTCTGTCTGTCACTAAATTTTCTAGCCTTAACCGAGGTATATGGGTTTGCATTAATGCTTCTAACTCTTTTTGCTTACCCTCTTTAGGCTTGTAGGCCACTATGACAACTCGTCCCATTACTCACCTCTCAAGTTCGCTTACATCATTGGTTGAATTGCCTAAGCATAAAATAAAAATGCAGATAAAATCCACACGATAAATAGCTCCTTTGACAAAGAAGCATGAGAGCATGTTATCGGGTTCAACGTTACTGGTTGATTTGCTCCACAGTGTACGGCATGCTCACCAAGTATATGTTGAAATGGATATAAGAATATGAACATCGCCCGCTTGTCACTGCTTTTATTACTATCTACAGGACTTTTCTCAGTCGCCAAATCAGACGAGAAAATGATGATGGCTGAAGTCGCCCCACCGGTGGTGTCAGTGACTAAACATCAAGGCACCTTCAACGGTAAGAAAGTTGCTTATACCGCTACCGCTGGTGAAACCTATTTAACCGATAAGAAAGATGAACCTGTCGCGGCTATCTATTCGACGTCTTACGTTAAAGATGGGGTGAAAGATACGTCTAAGCGCCCTGTATTCTTTATCTATAACGGCGGTCCCGGTTCAGCGTCAGTTTGGTTGCATATGGGCGCTTTTGGCCCTAAAAAGATCGTTATCCCAAGCGATGCAAAAGACGATGGCGCGGCACCTTATAACTTACAAGACAATAAAGATACCTTATTAGATGTTGCCGACTTGGTGTTTATTGACCCTGTTGGTACAGGGTTTTCGCGGGTGGTTGGCGAAGGTAAAAATGAAGACTACTGGGGCGTAACCGAAGACGCACAATCAATCGCTCAGTTCATTCGGACTTGGCTACGTGAGAATGGTCGATGGAACAGCCCTAAATACATTGGCGGAGAAAGTTACGGTACAACACGTTCTGCCGCATTGATCAATCAGCTCGAAGGTCGATTCGACGACGTAGCAATTAATGGCATTATCCTTATATCCACCATTCTCGATTTCTCAATATATAACTATGCTCAAGGCAATGAAATGCCTTATGTAGTTGCACTACCTACTATGGCCGCAGCTGCAAAATACCATGGTAAAGCGGGACAAAATACCAACCTAGAAGACTGGGTAGAGCAAGCTCGTCAATTTGCGTTGGAAGAATATGCTCCAGCTCTGATTTTAGGCAGCCGCTTAACATCAGATGCGCGGGCTAACATTGTCAGTAAGCTCAGCAAATTTACCGGTTTATCTGAACATTACATCAACCTTGCGAATATGCGCGTCCATTATCAACGCTTCAATAAAGAGCTCTTACGCGATGAAGGTTATGTTCTAGGTCGACTCGACAGCCGTTTTAAAGGTCGCGAATATGACAATGCCGGTGAATTACCCGAGGTTGATCCTAGTTTTTACGGTATAGATGGCTCTTATACAGCCGCACTCAATCATTGGGTTCGTGAATCACTCAACTTTAATCCTGACAGAGAATACACCATTATAGGCGGCGTTCGTGATTGGCAAGCAGAGAACAAAGGTTATCCAGGTTCTTATTTTAATGTCACACCTCACATCGGTAAGGCCATGCGCGGCAACAGCGACTTAAGGGTATTCAATGCAGCTGGATACTTCGACTTTGCTACGCCATTGCTAGGTGCTGAATATGCGTTGGATCGCAGTGGCGTTATCGCTGATAGAGTGACCTATAAGTATTATCCAGCTGGGCACATGATGTATATTCATCATCCGTCTTTAGATGCGCTATTGAGTGACGTAAGAGCGTTTATCATAAATAAGTAACTTGATGAAAATAACAAGGAGCATGCTCATCAATGAAGTACACTAAACATATACCTAACAATTGGAAGCTACCCGAGGTTATTACTAATCGCTTAGGGTCAAGCGCTGGTAAGCAAAGGGTTATCGCCGAAGACGGGCATATATTAATTGTGTTGCACAAGATACCCGGTAAGGATGACAACCACCGAGAAACCCTTTTTTTATGGCGTGATACTGACGATAAATGGCATTCATCTGAACGAGGCAATGGCCTTGGTGTACTGACAGAACACCTTGATAAATACGCTAAACTTGAAGAAAAGCTCGACCAACAATATGAAGACGCATCAGTATCGGGGGATTATTTTGACTTACTCGAAATACTTGCACCCGTTCAAAGGACGATCAAAAACACGAGCACAACGTTGCAAACCGCTCGCGAGATCGCAGGCACAGAGCTCATTGACTATCGAGATAGAGCCGAAGAATTGCAACGTAGTTTTGATTTGCTCTACATTGATTGCAAGAACGGCTTAGAGTATGCCGTTGCTAAAAAAGCAGAAGAGCAATCAGAACTGCAAAAACAAGCATTACATGTAGGTCATAGGCTCAACATTATTATGGCGTTATTCCTGCCGGTTACAGCAGCAGCCAGTTTATTAGGTATGAATATCCCCCATGGCCTTGAAACATCCTCACCTTTGGTGTTTGCTGGTGTGGTTGGCTTTTTTGGCGTGCTAGGCTTGCTTATGAAGGCATGGGTGACTAAGAAATCATAAGGAAAATAAAATGGCGCGAAAAACATGGCAAGAAAAGTTTGATAGTCCAAAGCCAAGCGAAGTAAAAATCGCCGCCAAAGATTTTGCAGATATGAAAGCAGGGCAAAAAATGCTGTTAACGACACCAAAGGATGTTGATGCTTTTGTTCGTAAGATCCCTGCTGGACAATCAATCAATATGAAACAACTTAGAGCGGCCCTTGCTGAAGAAGCAGGCGCCGAGGTCGCCTGCCCTGTTGTCACTGGCATTCACTTACGAACAATTGCTGAACTTGTCACGATGAAACTAGATGCTAGCGTACCTTCAGAAGATTTAACGCCTGTATGGCGTGTTATAGAACCTAAAGCAGCCTTAATAAAAAAGCTGGAATATGGCGCAGCAAAACTGATGACACTGCGCCAAGCAGAAGGCTTAACATTTTCGTAATAGCAGCAAAATCTGGTGAAGCTATTCACTGGCGCGACTTAATGCCATTCCTAAGGCAAAAGGGACCAACCAAACCAAAAACCGGTAACCCGTGTTAGTCATAACCTGTTTCATATTCATATCCTGATACCAACTACTTACACACTGGCTTCTTGGCGGCGCGTCACAAAATACAAATAGGCTGGGAACGCACATGACAAACCGATGAATAAGTTAAGCACTATGAAAGGAACGGGATGCGGGGAGTTATGTTTTCGTCTCCACATGTATAGCCAGAAAACAAAGGAGGTTATCAACAAGTCAGCGCTAAATCCTCCTGCGGCACCATTAACAAACAACGCACTGATAAAATCAAGTTGCGTCTCTGTTTGAAAAAAATCGACAAAAAACAGCATAGGCACCACCGCACCTAAGATAGCCAACAAAAGATAGAATGTTTTCATGATATATTTTCCAATTATCTATTCACTATATAAAATATATAGCATAGAGATTTATATAAATATAGATTAAAATGAAAGAAAGTGAATTAATGGAGTCTCTCCGATGGCTGCTCGCAGCTATGCGCAATCATGTTCAATGGCCATTTTCCTCGATGAGTTGGGTGGTCGGTGGTCGTTATTATTAGTTAGAGAACTTATGCTCGGACCAAGGCGGTTCAAGCAGTTACTAGACGGGCTACACGGCATTGGTCCCAATTTACTGACCGAGCGACTAGGTCAGTTACAAGAGCTTGATGTTATCCGCAAAGCAGAGGAACATGATGACGCCAAGTCAGGCACTTATGTTCTTACCAACAAAGGTAAAGAGCTTGAGCCCATACTGCTTGCGATGGTGAGATGGAGCCTTAAAAATATCCCAGCCAAAGATTCGGAGAAAAAACGGAAACGTGATGAGCTTTTGATGGTTGCTTTTCGAGCCTGTTTCAGGCCCTCTTCAGATTGCCAGCAACAGGAAGATTATGAGTTTCGAATTGGTGATACAAACTTTGTTCTATCGATAAATGATCAGAACGTGACCAGCTTTCTAGGCCCTTCGAATAATCCAGCTTTTATTTTCATTTCAAGCTCAGAGACTTTTGAAAACCTGATTAACGGTGAATTAGCTTTAGAAGGCGCAGAAGCATCAGGAGAAATTAAAGTCATTGGGGAACGTGAAGCCTATCAACGCTGGCTTAGTATGTTCACATTGGACTCCTACCCGATATAGATAAACACTGATTTAGTTTATGACAAACGAATCAGGCGTCTGGTGCATTAGGCCTGCTTATGAAGGCATAGTTAACCAAAGACGCAGACCGCTAGATTAAATGAGAGAACTTGATACCTGTTGCAATTGCTGAGAGAAGCCCAACAAGAACACCGCTAGCCGTTTCTAATACTGCAAGCACAATACATAGCACGAGGCTGTTTAATAAGCGAGAAACGTAGCCTTTAGTAAACCAATGTTTTGTGCCACGTAGAAATGTAATAAAATAAACAGAGTAGAAAACAAGACCAACCCACAGAACGTCGATAGACAAATAATGCATCGGGGCGAGCAGCAAAGTGCCAATGGCTAAATTAGGTATCAGCAAAGCGAAGCCAACATTGACTCTGGCTACAGTACTTAATTCTCGATTAAACCTTTTCAACACGGGAATGATGAGCAACATAAGCAGCATAACCACAGGCATATACATCAATACGAAAGCTTCTTCATAAAACATCGTAAAAGCATCCGCATCTTCAGGTTTTAAACCTAACTGTATGGCAAAAGAATCTACATTTTGCCCTGCCTCGGATATTAATACGTTATTGACACCACCCAAAAAGTAGACACAAGTAAAATAGACACTCGTGAGCATGAACCAAATCTTTAAGGTTGGCGTATACTTTGCTGTATCGCCTTCCTCGTAAGCTCTAAAAACAGTATTAGGTTGCACAAATAAACACGAATAGTGCGAAAAGCACGAAAGCTTACACCGATTGTATCTTCAAGATTTTTCTCAAGTTCAAGGTTGGATTTACCTTCCTGCATTTAACGACACCTTATAAAAC
>CAZVDU010000160.1:0-2101 GCA_964625615.1 uncultured Pseudoalteromonadaceae bacterium
CTCATAGGAGTTCCAATGGCTACGACAATACGTTTGGATGTAGTAAGCGCTGAGAGAAGTATATTCTCTGGTGACGTTGAAACTATCCAAGTGACTGGTAGTGAAGGTGAACTAGGTATAGTGCCTGGTCATACACCTTTGTTGACGGCACTTAGACCTGGCATGGTGCGTTTGGTTAAGCAAGAAGGTGAGGAAGAAGAACTCATCTATGTTGCGGGTGGTACATTAGAAGTACAACCCACTAACGTAATAGTATTAGCCGATGTCGCCATTCGTGCTGAAGACTTAGATGAGCAAGCTGCACAAGAATCTAAGCGCCAAGCCGAAGAGCAAATTGCTAATCCAGGCTCTGATTTTGATTATGCACAAGCAGCTGCGCAATTGGCAGAAGCAATTACTCAGTTGAGATTAATTCAAAAGCTGCGTAAATAGTTGAAATTTAGATGTTTCATGTGAAACCCGGCTTTATGCCGGGTTTTTTGTTTTTACCAATTATTACCGTCATTCACATAATAGTAGGAAGTGCTGATACCTATATTGTCACGTCGCCATTCAGTTCTAACCGTCGTCTGCAATGGTGGTTCTTCAAAGCAGGTTGAAGAGTCCCACAATATTTCTGTATTGCCAACAAAACTACCAGAGTTTCTTCTGTAATGAATAGTGCCTCTGCTATTTGGTGGCATATTCGAACCTGCACCAGCCAAAGGACTATTTGATGCGCTAAACACGCCTTGCAGATCTGTGATAGGGTTATTTGTTGTTACCAAGCCAGTTGATGCCGAGTAAAATATAGGATTTAAGAAAAAGCTAACGATATTTGGCGTGGTGTTTATGACAATGATAAAACTACTTCGATTAGCGTTGGAAACAATTTCAGGTATTTGCTCCCTTCCAGCATAAAACACAGGCGTATCTTCAGTGACAAATGTATGAATAGCCGCATCGTATGGTACGACGACACCGGATTCATCTCTGATATGTTCAATACCAGCGCAAGCATCAGTGTCTATTTGAAAGTTTTGTGCGCTGACTGAGGTTGCTGTGAGTAAAGCGAGTGAAGTGATAAATTTATTTAACATGTCCATTATTCCTTGTTTAGTAATGAATTTGCCACACTGGTGGTGTTCAATTTGTCCCAATCCACTATTTTATTGTGTGAAAAAAATGGAGAATAGACCATCTTGAATAAATGACTTTTGTAAGCTCTCGAAGAGAAGCTTACTTTAACTATATTAGATACCAATGAATATTTTAATGCTAAGTAGTTCTCAGTACATAGATACTGGCTATCTAACGCATGCTCAATCAATGATTGATGAGCACTTACATGGTGTAACTGAACTGCTCTTTATTCCGTATGCCGGTGTTACTGTTAGCTGGGATGATTACTTAATAAAAGTGCAGTCTGCACTACCGAATCTGACCATTAAAAGCATCCATCACTATGATGATCCGATAACTGCTGTTAGACAAGCTCAGGCAGTTGCTGTAGGTGGAGGTAACACTTTTAACCTGCTACATATGCTGTATGAAAATAACCTGATTGAGGTGATTAAGGAACGTGTGAATGGCGGTATGCCTTATATCGGCTGGAGTGCGGGTTCTAATATTTGTGGTAACAGTATTCGAACCACCAATGATATGCCTATTGTTCAGCCTGAAAGCTTTGATGCGCTGCAGTTAGTTCCATTCCAATTGAATCCACATTATTCCGACTACCAGCCGCCAGGCTTTAATGGCGAGACAAGAGCTGAACGCCTTGCAGAGTTTCTAGTATTGAATCCGACTATTCCCGTTGTTGGTATTAGAGAAGGCTCAGCGCTTAAATATCAAGGTAATAAGTTAAGCGTTATAGGTCATACTGATGGTGTGCTCTTTACATCGGATAAAACAGAAGCATTAAAGGTCGGGCAAGATATCTCGTACCTCTTGTCATAATTGGAAAATAGATGTCTGATAACCGCAGTAAACAAGGCGTTATTTTTGCCTTAGGTGCTTATTTTATGTGGGGCTTTGCTCCGCTGTTTTTTAAGCTATTGGTGGCCATCCCTGCCCCAGAAATCTTAATGCATAGGGTTGTTTGGTCTTTGCTTGTATTGGG
>CAZVDU010000160.1:2201-8883 GCA_964625615.1 uncultured Pseudoalteromonadaceae bacterium
GAACCGCTGGATTATGCGAGATTATTGACTTTTGTTGGTGTCTGGGGAGGGTCATTGCTCTTTGTGTATGACGCCTATCGTTATCATAAAAAATAATTAACGGCTTTTTTCTAACCTATAACGCGGTTTTTACCTTGTTGTTTGGCTTCATATAAATTTATATCGGCTTGCTTAAGAGTTTGTTTGATATCGCCAGAATATTCACAGGATAGTCCAATACTGAGTGTGCAATTAATCACCTTATCATTGAACATGATTTGTCTTGCAGCTATTTCCTCACAGAAACTGCTAAGCATGTCGTGTGCTTTGTCATGTGAAATATGTGGCATGAAGATGCAAAACTCTTCACCCCCAAATCGGCATACTGTATGAGAGATAAAACGTACGGCTAATAATTTGGCAATTTCTTTTAGGACTTTATCTCCACCGTCGTGGCCGTGTAAATCATTAAGCTTCTTAAAGTTATCGATGTCGATAATTGCTAGGGACAGTAATGATGGTGCGACGATCAATCCCGCCTGAACTCTTGTAAAGAAGTGGCGTCGATTAGGTAAACCTGTCAAATAATCTGAATTAGCTGCACGGTGTATGGCTTCCACATTTTCTAAGTGTTCAATGTTTTGAACGATACGGCAGAAAAACTCTTCGTGGCCAAAATCTTTTGGGAGATAGTCGTTAGCGCCACTTTTAAGGAAACGAGCAGATAAGCCATCAGAATCCATACTTGATAAACCAATGATCGCTAGATTTTCTTTATTGTACTTGCGTCTGATCTCCGCAACCATTTCTACGCCATTCATATTTGGCATATTCTCGTCGGTTAGAACGAGTTTAATATCATTATGCTGCCTTAATGCTTCAAGACCTTCTAAGCCGTCAGATGCTTCATATGTTTTGAAATTGTGTCTCTGTAGTAATGACGCTATAGCAGCACGGCTAACACGTGAATCATCAACCACCAGCACTGCAATTTTCTTGTTCTTTTGTAGTCGCGTCATTAAGCGCGATAAATATTCATATACCTGCGCATTTTCTTTAGGGATATAGTCGACAATCTCTTTGGCAAGGATTTTGTGTCTTGTTTTTTGATCTAACCTACCTGTAATGACGATGGTAGGGATAAAAGATTCGATAGTAAAATCAATTGATTCACCATCAGGTGCATCGGGAACATTAAAATCTACTAACGCGCAGAGGTAATCTTCAGGCACATCGTTATTAAAAATGTGACGTGCTTCGGTTAGTGTCATTGCACTAACAGGCATGAGGCCAGCTTTTTCGATCAGCTTTCTCAGTACCTTCATACTGGTCGTGCTGTCTTCAATAACAAGTACTTTTTGTTGCATTGTAATAGCTAAAACAACGAATTGGTTGTTAATTAATGGGAGTATGCCTTATTTAGCAGCCTGTTGATATAGCTGATAAGTTAGACTTTTATCTTACTACTAAGATAGTACTAGTCTCAATAATATCAACGGATGTGTATCAGAAAATCTTTTTACACAGGTACTTAAGTGTAACTACTAGGGTATTGTAGGTTGTGGTAATCATAGGGCTTATGCCTTGCTCAGTTTAGCGTAAGCTAACATTAGCCACTTAGTGCCCACTTCGTTAAAATTAACCTGAACGCGAGCATTATCGCCTGAGCCCTCGAAGTTGAGTACCATACCTTCTCCAAACTTCTTATGTGAAACTACTTCACCTAGCTTAAAACCTATAGAGGCAACAGAGTCATGTGCATTGATTGATGTTGATGGTCGTGTTTGCATAGGCCGTTTTACGGATGCTTTTAATCTCACTTCTTCGACGCATTCAGCGGGAATTTCACGAATAAAACGTGATGGCGTATGGTATTTTTCTTGTCCATATACCCGTCGGCTTTCAGCGTAAGTCATGTAGAGCTTTATCTCTGCCCTTGTCATGCCAACGTAGCATAAACGTCTTTCTTCTTCCAAACGGCCAGGTTCTTCGTGGCTCATTTGGCTTGGGAACATGCCTTCTTCAACACCTGCCATAAAGACCATAGGGAACTCTAAGCCTTTAGCTGTGTGGATAGTCATCATTTGTACCGCATCCTGGTCTTTTTCAGCTTGATTGTCACCTGATTCTAAAGAGGCGTGCGCTAAGAAAGCTGAAAGTGGTGACATACTTTCAACATCGTCAGGTATCTCAAACTGTTTACAAGCAGTGACTAATTCTTCCAGGTTTTCGATCCTGGCCTTTGCCTTTTCACCCTTTTCGGCTTGATACATAGTGAAGAGGCCTGATTGTTTAATGACACTGTCAGCGATTTGTTCCAACGCTTTCTGAGCTAACTCCGATTGCATTGAAAGTATGAGATCAATAAACCCTTGTAGAGCGTTACCTGCTCTGCCGGTGAGCCTTTTTTCCTTAAGTAGAAGGTTGGCAGTCTGCCATAGGGGAAGTTGTCTCGCTCGGGCTTCTTCACGCAATATACCCATAGTTCGATCGCCCATACCACGTGTAGGTGTATTAATAATACGTTCAAAGGCAGCATCGTCATCAGGTTGATTAACAACACGTAAATAGCCTAACGCATCCTTAATTTCTTGACGCTCGAAGAAACGCAAACCACCGTAAATACGGTAAGCTAACCCTTGATGAATAAGCGCTTCTTCTAATACGCGAGATTGGACGTTATTACGATAAAGCACAGCGCAATCCGATAAAGCATTACCCTGTTGCAACCACTCATTTATGCGAGAGATAATAAAACGTGCTTCGTCTGTTTCATTAAATCCAGCATAGACAGAAATTGGCTCACCCTGCGCGCCATCTGTCCATAGCTCTTTTCCCAAGCGGCCTTGGTTATTATCAATAACGGTATTTGCCGCTTTTAGAATAGTTGCTGTTGAACGATAGTTTTGCTCAAGACGAATTGTTTCGGCGCTGGGGAAGTCTTTTAAGAATCGTTGGATATTTTCGACTTTAGCACCACGCCAACCATAAATTGACTGATCATCATCACCCACAATGATCATATTGTTATCGCCACTCGCTAGTAGGCGTAACCAAGCGTACTGGATATTGTTCGTGTCTTGAAATTCATCAACAAGAATGGCTCTGAAGCGTTGTTGATAGTGTCTCAATAAAGCCTCATTGTTGAGCCACAATTCATGGGCTCTTAACAACAACTCAGCAAAATCAACCAGACCAGAGCGGTCACAGGTTTCCTGATAGGCTTTATAGATATCACGCATCTTCTGCGCATTAAAATCACCTTGGGTTTCAATATGCTGTGGGCGTAGACCTTCGTCTTTATTGCCGTTGATATACCATTGTATTTGCTTCGGTGGCCATTGCTTTTCGTCAATGTTCAAGGCTTTTAAGATTCGTCTAATCAATCGATACTGATCATCAGAGTCCAAAATCTGAAAAGTTTGTGGCAGATTTGCCTCTTGATAATGACTGCGTAACAAACGGTGTGCCAATCCGTGGAAGGTCCCTATCCACATATTGTGCGCACTTTGGTGCATTAAGCTCTCTACTCGACCACGCATCTCTCTTGCTGCTTTATTAGTGAAGGTCACCGCCAGAATGCTGTAGGGAGCAACACTTTCCACTTGCATCAGCCAAGCCATACGATGAACGAGGACACGCGTTTTCCCACTACCAGCGCCGGCTAGCACTAACATATCAGACGCTTCAGCACTGACAGCTTGTCGTTGTTTTTCGTTTAAATCATCAAGTAGGTGTGAAACGTCCATTGCAGCTCGTTGTTGTTGGAATAAAATAGTGAGAGAAAAGTATATCAAAGAGTATTAGTGGAATAACACTAATGTATACTATGCTTGCCTACAGTTGTAAGCTAAATTATTGAACCATAAGCGGTTAATGATGCCTCTATATCCATAGTACTAAAAATGTTGATGAGTATATGAACAAAGCGCAAGGTTTTACCTTAATAGAACTTATTATTGTCATTATTATCCTTGGAATATTATCAGCTACTGCAGCGCCAAGGTTTCTTGACCTTTCGGACGACGCAGAAGAAGCAACATTTAGAGCTGCAGCAGCAGCGTTTGAACAAGGTGTTGATCAAGTTCATTTAGCGTGGCTTATCCGAGGTAATAATCAAGCAGTCCTTAATTTTATCGAAATTGACGATCCTGTTGTAGGTGGTGATTTAAGTGTTAATTCGAACGGGTATCCTGCTGATACCCGCGGCGGTAGCCTTACACTCAATAGCCTTAATGATTGCTTAGACGTTTGGCGAGCTGTGCTAGATACCGGTAGCGTATCAGTTGATGGCGGCGACACCGGTGATTATACAGCGACGTTTAATGGTACTAACGGTAACGGGAATGGCAACTGCACATACTCACTGGTATCTAACCCTTTGTTGACTGTTGATTATGATTCTGAAGATGGACAGGTTGATATTAATTTTTAATTTGACCTGATGTCTTAAATGAAAAAAACCAAATGATAATCCCTTTGTATCAGGCTAACGCCTTTACTGATCATTTCTCTGGTGGTAACCCAGCGGGTGTTTGTCCCTTGAATAGTTGGCTCAGTGATGAACAGATGCAGTCTATTGCTAGAGAAAATAATTTTTCTGAAACAGCATTTTTCGTTAAAAGCGGTGATGCTTATGATTTACGCTGGTTTACACCGGGTTGTGAAGTTGATTTGTGTGGACATGCCACACTAGCAACAACCAAAGTCTTAGCCGAAGAACTCGGTGATGTCAGAGAGAGTTATTGCTTTAACACGCGTAGTGGTCAAATTGTCGTGAAAAGAAAAGGCGATACTTATCAATTGAATATGCCTGCGACTACGCTTACACCCACTCCTTGTCCGATTCAATTGAGAGATGCTATTGGCTATCAGCCTACAGAGAGTTTTTTAGCTGACGATTATTTGTTGGTATTTGAACAACTCAGTGAAAAGCAACTTATTGCCTTAGAGCCCAATTTTTCTGCTATTAAGATGATACCTTGTCGTGGTGTCATTGTGACCTGTCAATCCGATAATAAAAATATCGACTTTGTATCTCGTTGGTTTGGTAGTGCGGATGTAGGCATTGATGAAGATCCAGTGACAGGCTCTGCCCACTGTCAGTTAGTACCTTATTGGTCGGCGAAGTTGGGTAAGTCGACACTGAAAGCTCAGCAGGTTTCAACAAGAAAAGGCGCTTTAGATTGTGATCTAAAGCATGAGCGTGTTTTGGTCGCTGGAAAAGCAGTGATTTATTTTAAAGGTGAAATCAGGGTTTAGCCATTCTTCCCTCTCGTTGAATAACATATTAAAACGATGAGTATCATAAAATACCCTCTTCTTTTTTAGGGCTTTGCTATAATAAATTACTTTGTTGAATATCTTGATAATTGGATAGATCATGATTAACACTTTTTGGCAGCAGTTGAGACAAGATGCACAAAACGTTGTGCAAACAGAAGCGTTATTAGCAAGCTACGTGCACACCTGTATCTTGAATCATACTAATTTTGCTTCCTCATTAAGTTTCATACTGGCAAATAAGTTGAGTGATGACGTGATGTCAGCAATGGCTATCCGCGAGATATTTGATGAAGCGCACCAAGAAGTGACGGGTATTGTAGAATCTGCAATTGCTGATATTAAAGCTGTTTACTTAAGAGATCCTGCTGTACGTTCTTTACTGACGGTGTTGATGTATTTCAAAGGATTTCAATCTATACAGGTTCATCGTTTAGCCAATTGGTTATGGCAATCCAAGCGTTATGATTTAGCATTATTCATTCAAAGTCGTAACTCTGAAGTATTCGGTGTCGATATTCACCCTGCTGCAACTATTGGTAAAGGTGTGATGTTTGATCATGCTACGGGCATTGTTGTCGGCGAAACAGCCGTTATTGAAGACAATGTGTCTATATTACAGTCAGTAACTTTAGGTGGTACAGGGAATGAGTCTGGTGACAGGCATCCAAAAATCAGAGAAGGCAGTCTAATAGGTTCTGGTGCCAAAATTTTAGGCAATATCGAAATTGGCCGAGGCACGAAAGTGGGCGCTGGCAGTGTTGTATTAGATGATGTACCTGAACACGTTACTGTTGTTGGTGTACCTGCAAAAATTGTTGGTAAACCAACTTGTAATCGTCCGTGCGAAACGATGGATCAAAACGTACTAGAAGATTAAAAAGGGTTATTGGTAGTGGAAAGCAAAGCTGTACTCGCTGAAAAGTTTGATTTGTTCGAGGAAACTTGGACGCCAAAAATTATCGCAGAACTAAATGGGCAATATGTAAAACTCGCGAAATTTAAAGGTGAGATGGTATGGCATAGTCACGAGAATGAAGATGAGTACTTTCAAGTCGTAAAAGGCCAAATCACCATTCACCTACGTGATAGAGATATCGTATTAAATGAAGGCGAATGTTTTGTCGTGCCTATGGGGGTTGAGCATAAGCCTAGTGCTCAAGAAGAAGCACATGTTCTGATGTTTGAGCCCAAGCAGACTGGACATACGGGTAATGATAATACTGAGGTTACAGTAGCTGTTGAAGAGCAAGAGTGGATTTAATAAGCTTTGTTTGTGCCTAACGACAACTTAAGTGCAGGGATCTTAAATTGTAGGAGCGGCTTTAGCCGCGAATAAATGAGTAACCTTCCCGGCTAAAGCCAGTCCTTGTATCTCTCAATGATGAATGATTAGCTATCATTCATCAACCTAGCGAGA
>CAZVDU010000161.1:0-8799 GCA_964625615.1 uncultured Pseudoalteromonadaceae bacterium
AACGATCTTCCGTTAATACAACATTCGATTTCGGCGCATCAATAACTTCTGGTCCCCTAGGAATAGAACCAAAATACTTATTCACCAATGCCATTGTCTCTTCAGGGTTAACGGCACCACCAATAGTTAATGTTGCGTTATTTGGGCCATACCAGCGTAAAAAGAACTTTTTGAGATCATTAACATCAACGCGATTTAAGTCTTCAGTAAAACCAATAACAGGCCAAGAATAAGGATGTCCTTCAGGATAAAGCGCAGCGGCGAGCGTCTCACCTAACCGGCCATAAGGTTGATTATCAACACGTTGCCCTCGTTCATTTTTAACCGTCTCACGCTGTACTTCAAATTTCTCTTGAGTCACTGCATCAAGTAAAAAGCCCATGCGGTCGGCTTCTAACCAGAGCATTTTTTCCAGCTGATTTACAGGCACAGTTTGGAAGTAGTTAGTGCGATCAGAATTAGTTGTACCATTTAGCGTACCGCCTGACTCAGATACTATTTTAAAATGTTCTTCGTCTGCAACGTTTTCAGAGCCTTGGAACATCATGTGCTCGAAGAAATGCGCAAAGCCTGAATTACCCACTTGCTCACGTGCGGAACCAACATGATAAGTCACGTCAACATGTGCTAACGGATCTGATTGGTCTTCATGAATGACAACAGTCAGTCCATTCGCCAATTGATACTTCTTGTAAGGAATAACAATTTCGTCACCACGACGCTTAACTTCCTCAATCAAATTCACGCCAGCAGGTAATGCTGATGATGCAGTTTTATTTCCATCAGAGTAATTGTTCTGACAGGCGGCTAACGATACCGCAAGCCCAAGGGCGATCCATTTTTTCAAGGTAAATTCCTCATAGTGACCGAACGAGAGAGAGAGCCAAATAATACTGTCCCCCTAAAAATAGCGCAGAATATTACAGCAATTGTCTTTTCTCAGTAAGTGACCTACGCTTTTCGTTACCGTGAAAGTTGTAACAAGCTGAGAACAAATTTGCTGTTCACCACAACGTAAAGCTGTTGACAAAACATCTACGACCGAATCAGTATGGTCTTAAATTCACCTGTGGAAACTTACACAATGAACCTTTTTAGAAAAGCAGCCTCACGGTTTGCTCTAACGATAGTTTTAGTCGTAGCGGGAATATCAGTTGCACAAGCCCAAACGAGAGAAATAAAGCGACTTCAAGATAACCTCTATTTATTCAGAAACAATGCGCATCTCGCAGTATTTCTGGTTACTAATAAAGGCGTTATTGCCACCGACCCTATTAATGAAGAAGCCGCTAAATGGCTGAAGAACGAAATTCATACTCGCTTTGACAAGGACATTAAGTATGTCATTTACAGCCATTCTGACAACGATCATGTTGCTGGCGGGCAAGTGTTTGCAGATACCGCAACCATAGTCGCACATGAAAACGCTGTCCCCATTATTAACTCTGGCAATTATACAGCGCCACCGAATATCACTTTCAAAGACGAGTCTGTCATTCAACTAGGCGATGGAGAAGTTAAGCTCAGATACTTCGGTGTTAGCCACACCGATAATTTAATTGTGATGGAATTTCCCAAACAGAAAGCGATTTTTATCGTCGATTCTTTGAATATAAAGCGCTTGCCTTATCGAAACTTGCCTAATTTTTATATGCCTGAATTGATCAGTTTTATAAAACAAGTGGAAGCGTTAGATTATAAAATTGCAATCCCGGGTCACGGCAGCATAGGCACTCCCCAAGATGTAGTAAATTATCGTCACTACCTCGAAGCACTTTATGCCGCTGCTAGTGATGCACACAAAGCAGGTAAAACCTTAGAGCAAGCACAAGCATCGATTACGTTAGAAAAATACAAAGATTACGAAAACTATGAAGCTTGGTTGCCTTTAAATATTGAAGGTGTATACAGAATGTTAGACAGGTGAGTCCCACCTAGCATTCTGCAAATTACACTTATAACTCAGTACTAATATTTACTCGAATATTGCCTTGAACATCAATGGTTAAACCTTTGATATGTGAAAGGCTGTTAACACCTCCAACCTTTTTGCTTACTTGATTAAGTTGGCCTTCTTTACTGATCAAAACATAAAGTATTTGCTGTTTATTATCGAGTAATAAGATATCCAAGAAGCCATCTAAATTGAAATCACCTTGTGTTTGAGAAAACGTTTCATCTTTTTTAATCCCCAGAACAGCTAAGCTTTCCTTAACCGATTGCCCAACCTCTTTATTCAAAGGCAAATCTTCCGTCGATAGTTGTGCTTTACTTATATCGACTCCCCCCTGAGAACCTCCATCCGGTTTCTCCACAACGACACGGGCAAAGTCTGTGATAGTCCCCCCAGGACCCTGGCATGTGATTTGATATTCAAGTGACTTTTCAGTTCGACGCCATTCATTTCCATTGACTCCAACAAGCTCACCGCGCCTTATGGAGGAAGCATCATCGTCAAATATAATGAATCGATTACAAAAAGTTGTGTTTTCTGAACGCCACTCATAAAAAACGTTTCTTGGAGATTCAATACGGTTAGGGTTAGCATATACTCTAACGCTTGGTGGCACAGGGACAACATTCAGTGTCGTTGTTCGGGTGTTTGTTCCACCGTCACCATTGCATATAATAGTTACAGACAAATCATCTACCGTAGTTGGTGTCACAAATTCGACGCCGAAGGTGTTATCCACATCGACATCACCAATACTGGAGCAATTCCTCGCTCGCGGCGCATTCCAACCAAACCTTGATGTTCGCCCAACGATAACCGTTGAGGGATTAAATGATGCGTTGATCCCGGGCGGTTCATTTGGTTCACTAACCACTACCGATGCTTCTGCTGTTTTATTGAAGTCACTGTCACAAATAATCAGTGCCCTCAAATTCTCTGTTGGACTAAGCAACAGGGAACCATTTGGAGCAACATCTCTAACACCAGGTACATCAAGGAACCTACAAGATGAAATGCTAGGATCACTAACGGACCATGTCATTCTTGTGGATTGTCCCCGATCAATAAAGGTCGGGGAAAAAGACAAAGTAACCGGTGAACCTCCAACCGGTAAGTTCCCTATTAATTGTGCCCAACTGGGGAAAGCTATTGTTATAAAAAGAACAGCAAACAATTTAATTAAAGGTATAAAACGATGTATCACAATATTCTCCTTGTCTCACCTTCACTTATGCGTAAAGGTGAGAACGTAAAGGTGTCTAAAAAATATGTATAAGGGCACCATAAACGGTATTAAAACAAACCCTCAAGATACATCGCGTGATACCTACTCAAAAGTGGACACCATTTTGTTTTTTAATTTAATCTTTACAGCACAGTTTCAACTTGAACACGAATTAGACCCTCTGTATCAATGACTATCCCCTGTATTTGGCTCAGAGTTGATACGCCGTCTATCTCTTTGCTGATCTTAGAATATTCTCCGTTATCACTCATTAGTACAGAGGCTATACCTGTTTGAACATTGACCACAATAATGTCGTCGAATCCATCCTGATTGAAATCCCCATGCATTACCTGAACTTGCTCACCCTGTTTCTTAACGCCCAGCGCGAGTAAATCAAAATGAAGGGAAGATTCTTCGACTTCTGGCAAAGCGGCATCGCTACTTAACAGATCTGGCGATGTTAATACAAAATCAGAAGAGCCTGGACAACTGGCTGGCCTGGGACAACTTTGAGGGTCTTGAGGTGTAGGGCAAGGAGGACATGTTGGCATTAACGTAATTGGTGCTATACCTGTCATCGTTCCGCCAGGACCAATACAACTGACCGAAAAAACTCGGCTGGCGCTTACAAATATTGAGCCACTCCCATTTACACCAACGTTACCAAAATCAACACTTGAGCAACTTGTAGCAAACCTCGAAATCCAAGAAACTACTACAGTGCTGGGCTGTTCTATTAAGCCTGGTGAGGCAAAGACACTAACAGTAGGACGTATAGGTGAAACAGTTAAAGTCGCTGTTCGGGTGCTTGTTCCGCTATCACCATCACATATGACAGTCACTGAGAGATCATCATCTGTGGTTGGTGTAACAAACTCAACACCGAAGGTATTATTTACATTGACGTCACCAATGCTGGAACAATTCGTCGAACGCGAAGAGTTCCACCCAAACCTAGATGTTTGACCGACAAAAACAGTTGACGGGTTAAATGATGCGCTAATTGAAGGTGGTTCATTTGGGTCTCCGACCACTACCGCCGCTTCAGCAGTCTTACTAAAATCGCTGTCACAAATAATCAATGCTCGCAGGTTTTCTGTCGGTGAGAGCAATAAAGAACCGTTTGGTGCAACATTTCTAACACCTGGCACATCAAGAATCCTGCAAGATGAAATACTAGAATCACTAACAGACCAGGTCAGTCGGGTAGACTGCCCACGATTGATAAATGTTGGCGAAAATGACATGGTAACAGGTGAACCTAGCGTCAGTATCCCTCCACCCAGTTGTGCCCAACTTGGAATTGAAATTGCTGCATAAAGGACAGCAAAAAATGCACTTAAGTGTATATAACGATGTATCACAATATTCTCCTAACCTCACCCTAATGTTTAAACAAAGGGGAAGTCATAATTGTTAAATTAGGTTTGTAAGGGCCTCAAAAACTGTTCTTTTGAAGGAACCCCCTCATGACATATCGCGTAAAGCTTGCTGAAAAGTGGACATTAGCGTGCATTTTATTCCACAATGCTGTTACTAAAATAAGAATAAAGAATAGAAATGGAAGAAGAAAAAATCTCGCCAGAGGTAACGCATTGGCTGAACAGCATTTCGGAGGGAAAGCAGGGTTCATTAAATAGCCTGATGCCTCTCATCTATCAAGAACTACAACAACTTGCACGTCAGAAGCTTCACAAAGAAAGACATAACCATACATTAAATACTGTAGGGTTAGTCAACGAAGCCTACATCAAACTTTGTTCACAACATAACTTACAGCTCTCTAACCGCAAGCAGTTCTTTGCTTTCGCCAGCGAATGTATGCGACGGATATTAGTTGATTACGCCCGTGTGCGTAAGTCAAAAAAAAGAGGAGGCAACGAAAGCCCGTTAGAATTTGATGAAAAAGTATTCTCGATGAATGAAGGTAATGCTGACGAGATATGTGACATTGATTTAGCACTCACAAAATTAGAAAGTATTTTCCCGAGAGCAAGTCAAATACTTCATCATCGTTTATTCGCAGGGCTAAGTTTGGCCGAGACTGCACAAATCATGGATGTTTCAACAAAGACTATTCAGCGAGAATGGGCCACCGCCATTGCTTGGCTGCGCAGAGAAGTCAATGAAAAGAGTTTAACAACCGTTTCGTAAGGGTCACCATGCATAAGTATCAATGGGAAGAAATCAATAGCCTTTTTAATCAGGTACTTAAACTACCAGAACAGCAAAGAACCGAGTTTCTAAACGAACAAAATGCGTCTCCCGAACTAATCAACCAAATCCATGAACTTATCGAAGCCTATTCTGGTCCTGAACTGCTGCTAGAAAAAGAAACTGAAGGTTTATCTCCAACATCAACCATGCCTGAAAAGCTAGGCGCCTACCGCCTTTTAAAGGAGATTGGTCGCGGAGGAATGGGCAGTGTTTATCTTGGTAAACGGGATGATGACGCCTTTAAACGTCAAGTTGCTATTAAAACACTCCCTTCTTTCAAAGACAGCCCTTTGATGCGGGAAAGGTTTATTCACGAACGCCGTGTACACGCGGAATTGGAACATAACAACATAGCGAGGTTATTAGACGCCGGTTCTTCAGAGACAGGAATTCCATTTCTTATTATGGAATTCGTCAATGGTTTAACCATTACTGATTATATTGAACGTCACCAGTGCAACCTTAAAACACGCTTGAGTCTTGTTATCCAAGTTTGTGACGCTATCGCCTTTGCTCATAGAAAACTCGTACTACACAGAGACATTAAGCCCTCTAATATTCTCATCAACGAGGATGGTAACGCTATATTATTAGACTTTGGCATTGCCAAACTCCTTGAGGATCACAGCGAACACAATAAACAAGCGTTAACATCGAACGACGAACGACTAGTGACACTGGCCTACGCCAGCCCCGAACAAATCAGAGGAGAGAGTCTAACCACCAGCAGCGATGTCTACTCTATTGGTATTTTGTTATATGAAGCTTTAACCGGGAACCGGCCATTCGAACACCGTAATAACCACAAGTTATCGACCATGATAGTCGATGCCGAACCTGATCCACCAGTGCAAATGTCGAACAAACAGAGCGTTCCAAAAGACTTGCAAGCTATATGTTTAAAAGCGCTCGAGAAAGACATAAATCAACGCTACCAAACAGCGTCTGAACTATCAGATGACTTGATGTGTTTTCTCGATCACAAACCTATCTCTGCTAGACCAACGAATACGATCACTAAAATACGAAAGTTCTGGCGGCGAAATCCGATTATCGCTCCGTTAGGTACATTATCAAGCGTCGCTATTGTAATCAGCCTCGGTATAGCGATTTGGCAAGCCAATCATGCAAAACGTCAGCAAGATATCGCCGTTCAATCGAGAGATCGAGCACAAACCGTATCTAACTTATTACTCGACCTATTTAACACTGATCCACTGGCCGGGTCGGAAGATCGTAGAGCTGACATAAGCTTACAAACCTTTTTAACCACCCGAGCCAAAGACATGGAAAAGGAACTAAGTGATCAACCTGATCTAAAGGCAACTATGTTCGATATGTTTGCGATAATGAATCATGGATTAAGTTTATTCGATAAAGCCGAACCCTATGCTTTAGAAGCATTAAGGATTAGAAAAGAATTGTTTGGTGACGAGCATGGTGATGTCGCGACCAGTATGACCACATTAGCCGCTCTGTATGAACGTCAGGGACGAATAGATGAAGCCGAACCATTATTTAGAAAAGCATTGACTATCAGACAAAAAATTCTGCCAGAGAATCATCCTGGCATCGCGGAAAGCACAAACAATCTTAGTGGTATATTGAGCGAGCGTAATAGGCCAGAAGACGCCGAAGAAGTTCTCTCGTTACTTGAACAAACACTCAAGATAAGGGAACAGCAATTTGGCTCTCAGTCTGTCCAAGTTGCACAAACATTAAATAACCTTGCAGTGTTTTATAAAGACCGCAATCAAGGAGACGACTTAACAATTGCGAATGAACTCTATACAGATGCATTAAAAATACGTAGGGAGAAGTTAGGCAATAAACACCCAAACACGGCTAACACAATCAGTAACCTCGCTGAACTAATGAGCGAACTTAGAAGGTTTGATGAAGCAGAAAAGCTATTTCTGGAGGCCATAACAATTATCGAAGAAAGTTTAGGTGAATACCACTTCCGCATGACTGCAGCACTATATAATCTTGCTAAAATGTATAGAAAACAGGAACGATGGATAGAGGTTGAATCAACCCTACAACGTTCCCTAAAGATAGACCAAGCAACACTCCCAGCAACTCACCGTTATATATTTGATGACGTCACAGCCCTTGTGGATGCCTACATTAATATGACAGACAAACAGAAAGCTATTAAATATCTGCAACGTGCAAAAACAATGAAGACCAATAAAAAATCAAGCGAAACAATAATCGAGGGATTGCAATCACAAATTGACGCTTTATAAAGCCTTCATATGTAGGTAGCCTAAATCGGGGATAAACGAAGCCTCCAAGCACAGCTACTTTTGTCCCTTACTGCTTTTTGATCAGGTGCTTAGAGTGAATTAGCAGCTTAGTTATTACCTAGCAAGGGACAAAAATATTAACTTGATTTATATAGTATTATTAAATTTCATCAACAACTCTTACATCGAACTGAGATCAGATAATTAAAAAGTAACCTCAAGAGAGTAGCCAGCGTACTTACGCATATTAATTACGCGATTTCCATTCAGTATCAAGTATTGACCTTTAATACCTTGCAACATCCCTTCAAAACCACCATCTTTATCAAGATTGATTGAAGTAACTTTTTCTGGATATTGCTCTACAGGATAGTGGATATCGATAGCAGGCGTATCAACAATATCAATGGCCTGAAAACCGTATTCTTCGGTAATCTCATCTAAATCACCTTCAACTTCTTCGAGTAAAGATTCTTTTAGCGCTTGTAAATCAACAAGCTCCGGTTGCCCTTTGAGCATAGTTCGCCAGTTGGTTTTATCGGCAATGTGTTCTTTAAAGGCAGTTTCAACTAGACCACTGGTTAGACGGTTTTGAACACGCATAATCGCAATAGCCTGAGTCGCTCCTTGATCAATCCAACGACTTGAAACGCCGTCAGTCACATGACGCGTAATACCGACTTTCACCGTCCCTGTATTCGCTAAATAGACAAAATGATCGGAAAGACAATTAGCTTCCCCCCACTCCGGCTCTCTACATGTACCCGCATCATAGTGACAAAGCTCAGGTTTGATAATGCACGTATCACATTGCGCAAGACGTGTTAAACAACGGTAACAATACCCTTGATTAAAACTCTTTTTGGTTTTTGTTGCGCAATGCACACAGTGAATTTCACCGTCGTACTTTATCTTGATATTTTTTCCAATCAACGCATTCATAGCCACAAGCTGATCGCCGACAGGCAATTGGTATTGGACTTGATTATCAGCGTTAGTGCTCACACGCATTTTACGAATATTGCCTTGCAACATAGTAATCTCTGATTTTCCACTTGGTCTTTAACTGTGTCAGCATGCTACCCATGCGCATTAAATGAATCAAACTGAATTCGCGTCGTTACGCCTACTTTACTCAAAAATAGTAA
>CAZVDU010000162.1:0-8677 GCA_964625615.1 uncultured Pseudoalteromonadaceae bacterium
CACTGCTCTTGCTAGAACAACAAGATCGAAATCATTGGGATCAACAATTGATCGGTAAAGGGATTGCCTTGCTAGCGGAGTCAGCCAGTGGCGACACTATTTCTCGCTATCATATTGAAGCTGGTATTGCTGCCGAGCACTGTTTAGCCAATTCTTTCGAGGAAACACGATGGGACAAAATCGTCACATCCTATGAACTGCTGGAAAGAGCTGCTACCTCGCCTCTCCATCAAGTGAATAAGGCGATCGCAACAGCCCAATGGAAAGGTCCAGAAGCAGGTTTAAGGGTATTAGAGTCGGCAGATATTCCGACCTGGTTGGAACACTCTTACCATTGGTATGCAGTAAAAGCTGACTTACTTTCTCGGGCTAACAAACCTGTTTTAGCATCAGAATATGCAGAACTCGCTATAACCCATGCACCAACAGAAGCTATCAAGCAGCTGTTACGTAAGCGTTTGCTTTAATTTGTATTTTAGTGCTTGTTAAGCAGAAAGTGGATAAGTTCTTTATATTCTTCGGTGCTTTTCACGTTACCCGTAAGAGGCTTATATTTTCCATTTACAACCAAGGTTGGCACGCCAGAATACCCTTGACGTCTTATATTTTCTGTATTTCTTTGCATTCTCTTGGCTTGTGTATTGACAGAAAAGCTCGAAAACACTTTATCGAATCTCTCCTCAGAAACTCCCTTTGTAATGAAGAGTGCTTTTATGTCCTCATCTGAATTAAATCCTTTATGGTCTATATGCAGACGATTAAATATCGCAGGAACAATTGTTTCGCCAATATCCAAGTGCTTCGCTGTAATAAGCGCTTTAGTCAAAGAATATTCAATTTCTTTATCTTTACCTGGCATCCCATCAACATGGTTCTTCTTGAATATAGCGTCAATTGGTAACGATGCCTTTAGCTCGTTCATAAAAGGCTCTTGTCCAAAGCAAGCTGGGCAATAAAATGAGAAATACTCAGTAATTTCCTTCTGTGCTGTTAGGTTTCCTTTTAGTTCTATGTAGTCCTCTCCTTGCTTGTATTCAGTCGCCTGAGCTAAACAAAACGGCAATACTAGATAAATAAATATAATAGCTTTGCGGTACATATAGACTCCTTTTCACCCTTATCAATTGAGCATTTAGTGCACAAATCTTTGACAACGAAAAGAAGAATAGTTCGTTCACCCATCGAATTAAGTCAACAGATTCACGAACCTTAACGCATGAGTAAATTCCTCTTAGCTAACCTCTGCTTTTCTGGTAGAGAAATAAAGAAGGGTTCCTCCGCCAAACCAGAAAACAACCATTAACCATTCTTGCGGCCAAACCAAGGCTGCTGGCATTCCAGGGAAATATAACGATGCCATCATTAAGCTGGCTAACAGGCCAAACCAACCTAATACTTTACCGCCCGCAGCTTTGTAAGGTCTTGGCATGTCTGGTTCTTTGTATCTAAGTAATAAGAAAGAACCACAGACAAATATATAAGATACCATTAATCCTAAACTACCTGCATCAACAAACCATATCAGTGCTTGACGCCCTAAAAATGGGGATAACGTGCCAAGTAAGCCAATAAACAAAATAGCGTTCACTGGTGTTTTATAGGTTGGATGTATTTTAGCTAAGAAACTCGGCACCATACCGCTGGATGCCATGGCAAACAACGCCCGGCTTCCTCCCAACAAAAAGCCGTTCCAGCTTGTCAAAATACCCGCTACACCGCCCAATAAAAGAATTAAAGCACCGGTACGGCCCCAAGCAGCCTGTGTTGCATCAACTGTCGCAAGCTCAGCAGTACTCCTCGCTTCTTCGGTCAGTAACATGCCAACAGATAACTCAATGAGTAAGTACCAAACGATAGCGGTAACTATTGATAAAACGAGCAACTGACCAATCTTTTTTGCAGGTAGTTCAATTTCTTCAGCTGCCTGAGGAATAACATCAAAACCCACCATCATAAAGGGTACGAGAGCCATAGCAGCGAGTATCCCAGTACCTCCACCAACAATCAGTGGCTCCATATTGACTGTTTCGCCGTGAGCACCCAAACCGATAAACAACGCCAATCCAGACAATACAATAACCGCTACGACAATAGTTTGGATGATTGAGGCAATTTTGACACCTCGAATATTGACCCAGGTAATGAGTATAGATACCACAGCACCAATTAAAGCCTGATCCAGATAAACACTGGCACCATTAACCTGCCACAATTCACCATTACCCAGAGCTGGAAAAACATTCGTTAAAACACTGGGTAATGCTACGGCCTCAAAAGCAACAACTGACACATAGGCAAAAACGATGGCCCAAGTGCAGTAAAAGGAAGCTGTTTTTCCCATAGCCCTTAAACTATAGGCGTGTTCCCCACCAACCTCCGGCATCGCCGAGGTCAGCTCGGCGTATATCATGCCGATGATAATAATGACGGCGCCTGCAACGACAGTCGCAATAATCGCACCCAAACTCCCAGCTCTTTGCATAAGCTGAGAGATCAATACTACCCATGACCAGCCAATCATAGCGCCAAATGAAAGCGCTAAAATATCAACTTGCTTCAAGCTTTTACTTAAACCATGTTTGCTCGTGCTCAACGTCATCGCCCTTGTGTCTTTATTTAGGGCCATCGTATCAGTGTTCTGACAAGTTGTTCAAACTAATGCCATCTCACCCAACAAATTCACTTTGGCGTCGATAAGAATTAATGAAACTAAGAGGCTTCTTCACCGCATGCAACTAAAGCATTCAGCGTCAAAAAAGCCCCAAAGTTCTCGACTTAAAAACAAGACTCTAAGGCATTGAAATAAGCACTCTTTAAGAAGCCTTGCGTCTTCTTGATCTTGTGACAACGAGCAAATAACCAAACAGTAATACTGTTGAGCCAAAAGAAAACACTCCCCCACCAGATGACTCACTATTTAATGCTGGTGGTGGTGGCGGAGGCGGAGGGGGTGGCGGCGGAGGTGGTGGTGGCGGAGGTGTCTCCGTCACAGTCACAGAGACAATGCCACTAGTGAAACCGCCATTACCGTCAGTCACTGTATAACGAACGACATCAACGCCAACAAACCCTTCTTGAGGTTCATAAGACAAAGAAATACCCGAATTTATAATACCAACTGTACCCTGCTCTGCGGTCACTTCGGTTATTGTTAACGAATCACCATCTACATCAGAATCATTTGATAACGGGTCAATATCAATTGGCGTTGTATCATCTGTCGTCGCATTATCATCTCCAACCACAGGCAGATCATTCACATTGAGGACAGTTAGCATAAATGTCGCGTCTGCACTCAAGCCTTCGAGATCTGTCGCGATTATTCTGATATCTAGATCACCAACCTGATCATTTTCAGGCATACCTGACAGTGTTTGTGTGGCCGCTAAAAACGTTAACCAGTCAGGAATACTTTCACCGTTTGATAATAAAGCTGTATATTCAATACTGTCGTTCGTGTCTTGATCAAAGAATGTCTCGCTAGGGATAGTAAAACTGTATGGTTCGTCTTCATTGATTGTTTGGTCTTCCAACGGATTTAACAGTATGGGTGATTCATTAACGTCGACAATACTTATATTCATATCAGAAAACGCAAAACCATCCTCCGAGCTAGCCTTGACTCTGAGGTTGTATATGCCGTTATTCAATAGGTCTTGTGGATTCTCAAAATCTGGCGTATCCAGGAATGTTAATTGTCCCGAAATACTATCAATACTGAACAGCTCAGCATCCAGCACACCTTCTAATCCATAGCGAATATCATTTTGTGTGGTACTTTCCGCAGACACGAGAGGAACATCTACATTCCCTTCATCTAACGTCAAATCATATGATTCAACTTTAGTCGAGACAACAACTGCACCAGGCATTGTCCCTCCTCTCCTGCTCGCATTTCTAGCAGAAATAAATACTTGAGCATTTTCTGATGCAGCTATTTTATCAGCATAACTGCTGTCTCGTCGCTCGTTAGATATGACCTCAACCGCTTCTTCGATATAGTCTCTATCTCTATCCGAGTCCTCAATTCTGTGTACACTCGTCGTCCCAGTCACATGAATAGTTGAATCAGAAATAAGAACCTCACCACCAATTTGTCGGCTTTCGAAAGGCCCAATACGCTCTATAACTTCTTCTTCAAAGTTTCCGTCATTGTCGGTGTCATTAATGACGAAGGTAGCGCCAACCCTCGATACTCCATTTTCTGATAACGACGGCGCTCCAACAACCAGTGTTCCGTCTGATAAGGCCACGGACCAACCAAAAAGTGCATTTCCAGTAACTGGAGCCTGTATAATTTGAACTGATTCTTCTTGATAGTTACCGTCTTGATCAGAATCGATTATGACATAAACAACACCCGCTTCAGTATCTGATGGTGCACCAACAACAATTGTGTGATTTTCAACATCAACAGAGTTGCCAGAGAAGTTGTTCAGCCTAGTGCCAGAACCAATGATTTTAGACATAAAATCATCACTAAAATCGCCGTTGTTATTACTATCGACAATGACATAAACACCGCCTGTTTCTACTACTGAACCAGAAGCAGCAATAACTAAAGTGTCGTCTGTTGCGGCAAGACTATGACCAAAACGTCCAAAAAACCTGTCATCAAAAGGCAATATGGTTGTTATTGATTCATCAGTAAATTCATTGTCTTGATCACTATCAATTATTTGATATACAGCACCCACAAGCCTATTTGTAGGTGAATCTTGAGAGTCTGCACTTATGAATAACGTGTTGCGACTATGGGTAATAGCTTGTCCAAATGAGTCTGAATCTAAACTGGCGGGAGGGAGTAGTAACTCAAAGCTTTCTTCATTGAAATCACCATCATTATCTGTATCGACAAAAATATAAACGTCGCCTGTTAACCGAGAGCGGGGCAATTGTCTTGTAGAAACAACTAAAGTCGAATCAAAGTAGTAAAGGTTTTGCCCGAAGTTATCCCTGTCTTCCAACCTATCTGGCGAGAGAGATGTACTTATATAACGCGTACTATCAGAATTGTTCCATTCGACCGGCGCAGCCAAGGAACTCACCGATAACAAAGAAGCTAGAGAGAGACAAATAGAAAACCTCAGAGGTTTCGTATGCGACTGAGAATACACAGAAGCAGAACGAATAAAATTCCTTAGGCCATTATTCATAATATATCCTTTACCTTTATTGAGGATGCTTAACAAAACCCACACCTCTAAATTACCCCTTGATACTAAACAATATATAGAACAAAGACAAAACAAACGTTAAAGAGTCTTGATCGACGTTATTGGGGTATCAAAACAAAAACTTAAAAGAGGAGAAATAAGCTTCTACAAAAGAACTCATTCATCCAAGAATTCACCGTTTGCCTTCAGGAGTTGTTTGAGCGACTATGCAAAAAATATCTAGGCTTGGTGCTAAATCAAGCCTAAACTTCCAATCATTGCTCTCCAGATGCTTTACGCCGCTGGTAATCTGTAACCAATTTATTTAATCCAATATAACGCTCTCTAAGTTCAGCATTATTTTCTATTAAATCAACGAGTATCCTAGTTGCTTCGACTGTCTCATTTTTAGCTGCCAACTCTACCTCTTGAGAAGATACGTTAGCACTTAAACCACGATCTCGCGTCAATCGGGCTCGCACATTCTTCATGTACCTTGGCACACATACAGTGCGTGTAATATTGGTACCCGTATCTTTCTGAGGGTTACAGACCATATCGTACTTAGAATCTTTATTTAATTTGTTAAAAAGCTTGTAAAAAGAAACCTCCATCCGATCAATTTCACTCTTTATTATAAATAGGGGCCTTTGCCCATAAACTTCTATTCTTTCGGTCTGATTAGAAGGCTTTTCACTCTCTTCTTGAGATGCATAACTAACTGACGACAACGAAACGCTTAGGAGTATGGAAATTATTGTTGGAAAAATTTTGATCATCATGTTCATCCATATAGGTACGGCAACAGGAAAAATACCACGAGAACCTCGAAGATAAAACTAGTTAACACCAATAAATAAGCATTAAAAAGGACAAGTTGGAGAATTGAAAAACGTACTCTTCTTAATTTTCAATCAGCTTTTCGCTATAAATGGCAGCAACGAACAAGTTTCGGCTTTCGCACTTAATGTTAGCCTTAGTGCAACTAGCTGGAGCGTGTTTATTTCAGACCAAAAAACGAATTGGCATAGCGTTAAAATACAATAATTTCACCATAAATAAATGTGCTAAGGGGATTGTTATCTGATAAATCTTGTGAAATGTAAAAGCGAAGAGTTAGTCAAGGGACAAAGGATTAAACCCCCTACTTAAAAAGGCTTACGCCTTCTCTATCACTCAATACACTTTTAAGATAAAAGTTAGCTTTTAACACAGTCTAAATTGGTGATATTTAGATGCTTAATAATGGACTTACATTGAAAAGACTGTTGATAGCTTGGCCATTTATTGCTAACAATAGGATAAATTGTACGATGAGCCCGGATAGTTGAAACATTTATTAGCCAATCAAATACGTGTATTTTTATCGATTGTTGATGCAGGCTCTATTACTGCGGCAGCTGAACATCTTTCCATGGGTAAATCAGGTGTAAGTGATGCACTTAAAAATCTAGAAACCTCGCTTGGTGTCCAGCTCTTAGTGCGCACTACCCGGCGACAAAACCTAACATCGGTGGGCGAACAATTCTATCTTCGCTGCCGTGAGTTGAATAATCTTTCAAAGGCTGCACTTGAAGAAATCAGTGAACACCTGGCAGAGCCAAAAGGGTCTCTGCGAATAACAGCGCCTCATGCGACCATAGAGCATTGTCTTGCACCTGCGATCGCCGCATTAATTGCGCGATATCCGCGCGTTGAGCCTGAGTTAATAATTGACGATAGGCGTCTGGATTTAATAAGGCAAAAAATTGATCTCGCCTTAACTGTTGGCGAACTTCCAGACAGTGAATATAAAGCCCAGCGCGTTGGTACACTAAACGATGTACTCTGCGCTACTCCTCATTTTATCGAAAAACGGAAGGTAAACTCAAAAAACAACTTAGACGATCTCAATGGATTGCCCTACGTGGGGAATTGCTGGGAAGACTCAGAAAGCACCTATACTCTTTCGCCCTATGGCAGTAAAAATACCACAACGCTCCGTTTTACACGTGTCTCGACAGCAAGCTCTGTTAATGCTGTCTTGGCACTCATTGAGCAAGGTGTTGGAATCGGTGTTCTTCCACATTTCTTTATCAATGAAAAGCTTAGATCAGGCGAATTAGTAGAGCTATTGCCAAAACATGTACCACGCTCAACAAGCATCTATGCAATACATCCTTTTGGTCATTTCCCCCCTTTAAGTGTTCGCGCAATGATAGGCGAAATCAAAAAAAGGCTGAATGAGGTTTCGTAAAGCATAACTGTACGATTATATCGTACAGTCTATTCAATTTTTGTATCTTTTTAACAACAATAAAATGCCGTACCTTTAAACACCCAATTAAAGGAGACCGACATGATTAACATGCATAAATTACTTTCAACAACTGCCGCCACCTTAATATTAATGACAACAACTACAACAGTGAGTGCTGATGACGCGGAACAACGAGCAACCGCTGAATATGAGTTAAATATCGCGATTGCAAAATCAAGCCTCGCATGGAGAGATGCTTTTAATGCTGGAGATGCCGCTGCAGCGGCAGCCTTGTACGAAGAGGACGCAATCATGGTGGCAAAGCCATTTGGTACATTTAGAGGCCGACAGGCTATTCAAGCGTTTTGGACCGACCTTATTCAAAAGGGCTTCGACGATGTTGTTTATTATCGCACGCAAACCAGCATTATTGATAAAACGTTAAAATCCGCACGTGTCTCTGCCGACTGGGAGATGAATAATGCAAAAGGCATCATTACCAATGAAACTTGGGTGCTACAACCTGATGGAACTGCCTTGCTTCGCGAGGACCATTTCGAAGTGGATCAGTAGTTAGGTTTAATCAGCCAACACCGCGTGAGTCAGTTAATTAAGGATTAAATCTATGGCAAGGTTAGAGACACTCACTCTCGCTGTCAGTAACCCTAAAGCGCAAAAACAGTTTTACTGCGATATGTTAGGTGTGTCTGACCAAGGTAAAGGGCGGGTTGGCTACAATAAAAATGAAGTAACTCTGATGTTTGTCGACGCCAAGAAGCCTTATAAGCCTCAGCGCGCAGATATATACTGGAAGATTGCGATTTCCGTACCGAATATTGAGCTGGCTTATGATCAGCTTAGTACTCGAGGCGTTCAGGTCACAAAGCCTAGCCAGTCCAGAGATATTGGATTTCTTGCTACAGCGACCGATCCCGAAGGTTTCACCGTTGAGCTTATTGATCATCGGTTTGACGGATACAGACCCAATCAGGAATTGGGTCAAAGTATCCAAGGAGGTGGCCCTTGTCTCAACCTAGTTACTTTACGAACGTCAAATATAAGTGCCATCGAGCCTAGTCTACTAAAAGCTGGTTTAAAGCCACTCTCAGTGCAACCCGCGACGCCTTATGGCTTTACATTATATTTTTCTGATGAAACACCGCCGAATTCGGACTTGAGGGCGATTGAAAACCGAACGTGGCTTTATCAACGCCCGTATTCGGTTTTGGAGATTCAACATATTCATGGACTTAGAGCAGAGACTTATTCAGCCGAGGAGTGC
>CAZVDU010000163.1:0-8646 GCA_964625615.1 uncultured Pseudoalteromonadaceae bacterium
TTCGTTCTCAATACTTTTTGTTGACAACAAACCTAAGTAATCGTGCTTCATGTTACTTGGCTCTCAATGTTGGAGAGACTTAACCTAATAATTATCTCATTAAAAGTGAAAACGTAGCAAGCAATATATGCGATATGCATAACTTAAATTAGGTTTTCATGTTATAACGCGAAAATAAATCAGCACAAATTAAAGGTTTGATTTAGAATGCGCGACCTATGAGTGATACTGAATTTAACAAAGTCCAATTCATCACAGTTGATGCCGATTTCGAAGGGCAACGTGTTGATAATTACCTAAAGAATATTCTTAAAGGCGTGCCTAAAAGTATGATCTATAGGATCATCCGTAAGGGCGAAGTTCGAATTAATAAAGGACGGGTTAAGCCCGAATATAAGCTTAAAGGCGGGGATTATCTGCGAGTACCTCCGGTCAGGGTATCTGAACCAAATGAGTTGCCATCGACCAATTTATCAAAGGTTGCTAGCCTTGAATCCCATATTTTGTTTGAGGATGACATACTTATTGTATTGAACAAGCCCTCAGGAATGGCGGTTCATGGTGGTAGTGGTTTAAGCTTTGGAGTGATTGAGTCATTAAGAGCCTTAAGACCTCAACAGAAGTTTCTAGAACTTGTACATCGCTTAGATAGGGCAACATCAGGTTGTCTTTTGATCGCCAAAAAACGCTCAGCACTTAAACACTTGCACGAGCAATTGAGGTTAAAGACCGTTGATAAGCGCTATCAAGCATTAGTGAGTGGGCGTTGGCCTCAGAACAGGTTTAAGGTGAAAGCGCCATTGCAAAAGAATGTTTTAAAATCTGGTGAGAGAATGGTGTTTGTAAATCCTGAGGGAAAGCCATCAGAGACAAGGTATCGAATTCTCAGTCAATATAACGATGCTACACTCGTCGAAGCTAGCCCTGTAACAGGGCGCACACATCAGATAAGGGTTCATTGTCAGCATGCTGGGCACCCCATCGCGCTTGATGACAAATACGGTGAACAAGTTTTTGACTCAACGTTAAAGGTACTTGGTCTGGATAGGCTATTTCTACATGCACATTCTATTCGTTTTATTCATCCGAAGACGTCAGAGCAGGTGAAATATGAAGCGCCGCTTGATTCAAAATTAACAACTGTTTTAGAGAAGTTGTCATGAAACATAAATACGTTATTTTCGATTGGGACGGTACGTTAATGGACTCTGTAGGTCGTATCGTTAAATGCATGCAGCTTATCGCCAAAGAATTATCCCTAACAGTGCCTTCTTCTGACGATGTTAAAGGCATTATTGGAATTAGCCTATATCCAGGGATCAAACAGTTGTTCCCTTCAGCAACTGATGAAATGGTAGAAAAGTTATTTGATGGCTATAAATCTCACTACCTTAAGTTAGATGAAACACCGTCACCTATGTTTGATGGCGTTGATACTATGCTTAGTCGATTATGTGAACAAGGCCATGAACTTGCTGTAGCGACTGGCAAAGCGAGAAGGGGATTGGTACGTGCTTGGAATCATCATCAAGGTTTCGCTGATTATTTCGTAGCCTCGAGATGTGCAGACGAAACAGAATCTAAACCTCATCCAGATATGCTCAATCAATTGCTGAACGAACGGCAATTTAGTATTCGAGAAGCCGTTATGGTTGGAGACAGTATCCACGACCTAAACATGGCCAAATCCATTGGTATGGATTGCATAGGTGTTAGTTTTGGAGCTGCGAGCAAGGAGTCTTTGCAAGCGCTCGAACCATTGGCTGTTGTAGACAGTATTGCAGAGTTAGATAGCTTCTTACTGGATTTTAATAAAATAAAACCTGCATAAAGCTTATAGATTTGCTTTAGCTAAAGACAGTAAGTCGACGCCGAATTCATCAAATAGCTCATTTAATGCAATTAAGGGTAATCCAACTAATGAGTTTGGATCTCTACCATTTAGGGATTCAAATAATAAAATACCGAGCCCTTCACACATAAAGCTTCCTGCACAATTGTATGGCTGTTCTATATTAAGGTAATGCTCAATCTGAGTTAGTGTGAGTGTTTTAAATTTAACTTCGAAAGGTTCAACATGTGACTTGTACGTATTATTGGTAGCATCCAGTAAGCAAAGCCCAGTGTAGAACATTACACTTTGTCCGCTGGATAATCTTAATTGCTCGTTGGCGTTTTGATGATTACCCGGCTTGCTAAGTAGTTTATTGTTCACACAAGCAACTTGGTCTGAACCAATAATGTATCCTGAGCAAGTTTCACCTATAGCTTGTGCTTTCTGAATAGCTAAACGCTCTGCAATTTCAATCGGAGATTCATTGTTTAACGGTGTTTCGTCGATATTTGGAGAGGCACTTTCAAAGTTTAAATTTAGCTTTTGTAACAGTGTTTTTCGATAAGGCGAAGTCGAAGCTAATGTGATTTGCATACAATAATTCTCAATTTATAGCTAAAAGCACGTAGGATAAGGGATTAATAGCATTTTTTCTTTGACTAAATGCAAACTCAACTATATCATGCGCGCCCTATGCAGAAAGTGAAACTGCCAAAGCAGCTTGATCCCGTAAAAAATGCTCAGAAGGGTGCCAAATATGAAGGCATCATGCTGTCGTGTGATATGGTAAGGCTGAATGAAGCAGTCACTGATGTAGCAGATGACATTGATATAAAAGTTATGTTCGATATCGACGCGCAGGGACTGGCTTTTTTTCAAGGTGATTTGTCAACGTCAGTTAAGCTAATCTGTCAAAGATGCAATGAAGTTTATACGCAGGTTGTTAATACAGATTTTTGTTTTAGTCCGTATAATGACACGCAAAATATAGATGATTTGCCGGATGTTTATGAGCCGGTAGAGGTCAATGACCATGGAGAAGTCAATCTAGTCGAATTGTTTGAAGATGAACTGATGCTATCTTTACCGATAGTTGCCATGCACCCTGAGAAGGAGTGTAAGGTATCAGCCAGTGGGATGACGTTCGGTGAAATTGAACCGGAAGCAGAACAACCAAACCCCTTTGCGGTGTTGAAAGAACTTAAGCAAAATCAGGAGTAGACAATGGCGGTACAACAGAATCGTAAAACTCGTTCCAAGCGTGGCATGCGTCGTTCACACGATGCGCTAACTGGCGAGACTTTGTCAGTTGACGCTACTTCAGGTGAGACTCATCGTCGTCACCATGTAACGGCTGACGGTTATTATCGTGGCAAAAAGGTTATCGCTGACTAAGCAATAACATTTTGTTCGATCTAACCCTTGCGTTAGACGTAATGGGGGGCGATATTGGCCCCCTTATTACTATCCCTGCAGTTACCTCAACAGCAAGAAAGCATCCTAATATACGGTTTGTCTTATTCGGACAAGCTAAAATCATTAACGATCATCTCGATAAAAGCTCAGATTTTTCTCCAGAACAAATAACCATTGTCGACTGCGAACAAACAGTGGCAATGGACGAATCCCCGTTAAGTGCGTTGCGCCATAAATCACAATCGTCAATGGCAATGTGTATCAAACATGTTGAACAAGGCGGTGCAGATGCCTGTGTTAGCGCTGGCAATACAGGTGCTCTAATGGCGATGGCAAACTACTACTTAAAAACCTTACCCGGTATTGATAGACCCGCTTTAATTTCGTCAATTCCTATCTCAGACGACCACAGTGTTTATTTGCTTGATTTGGGTGCTAATGTAAATAGTGATTCAGAGATTTTGTTTCAGTATGCTGTGATGGGAAGTGTTTTATCTGAAGCAGTGGGTGGTATAAGTAATCCGCGTATTGCATTACTGAATGTCGGTGCAGAGCAAATTAAAGGTAACGATAAAGTTAAAAATGCAGCACAACTACTCGTTGATGCGCCTGAATTAAATTATATTGGCTTTGTTGAAGGCAACGATATATTCAGTCATAACGCAGATGTTATTGTAACAGATGGTTTCACTGGAAACGTTGCACTAAAATCAAGTGAAGGCTTAGCCAAGTTAGTACTGAGCGAGCTAAAACGTATCTCTGATGCAAACTGGACTAACCGTTTACTCGCAAAAATTGCTCTCCCTCTATTAAAAAAAGTCGTTAAGCAAATGAACCCCGACCAGTACAACGGTGCGAGTCTGATAGGATTGCGCGGAATTGTGGTTAAGAGTCATGGAAACGCCTCAGTTGAAGCGTTTTGTTATGCAATTGAAGAAGCCATTCATCAAGCAACTCGACAAGTTCCTACAAGAATCAAAAATCGAATCGAAACACTTTTAATAGAAAGGCCTTGAGTAATGTATTCAAGAATTATTGGTACTGGTAGTTATTATCCAAGCCAGGTGCTGAGTAATACTGATCTAGAGTCTATGGTTGATACAACCGATCAGTGGATAACAGAACGTACTGGTATTAAAGAGCGCCGAATTATGTCGGTTAACGAAACAGCATCAAGCATGGGTACAGAAGCTTCGAAAAGAGCTATTGAAGCAGCAGGAATCGATCCCAAAACTATTGATCTTATCGTTTGCGCGACAACGAGCCATTGGCGTGCTATGCCAAGTGCTGCTTGTGAGATACAGAATAATTTAAATCTTGATGGGATAGGGGCGTTTGATGTCGCAGCTGCATGCGCAGGTTACTGCTATGCGTTAAGCGTTGCTGATCAATATATTCGATCGGGTATGTGTAAACGAATCCTTGTTGTTGGGACGGATAGTTTGAGCACCATGATGGACCCAGAAGATCGTAGCACATTGATCTTATTTGGTGATGCAGCAGGTGCAACCTTGTTAGAAGCGAGTGAAGAACCTGGTATCCTATCAACGCATATCCATGCAGCAGGGTCTTATGCAGAATTGCTCTATGTCAATAATCCAAAACGCAAAGAAGAGAGTTCAGTACATGATAGTTACCTACGTATGAAGGGTAACGAAGTGTTTAAGGTCGCGGTAACAAGGCTGAGTGAACTGGTCGATCAAACACTCAGTGCTAATGGTATGGATAAATCAGACCTAGATTGGCTGATCCCTCACCAAGCTAATTTTAGAATTATTAAAGCTATTGCTAAAAAATTGGATATGTCGATGGATCAGGTTGTATTGACTTTAGAAAAATATGGCAATACATCGGCAGCAACTGTGCCTACAGCACTGGATACGGCGATTAGAGATGGTAGAATACAGCGCGGTCAGAACTTATTATTAGAAGCGTTTGGTGGCGGGTTTACCTGGGCATCGGCGTTAGTTCGTTATTAAATTTTAATTATACTCGGAATAAAAATATGACATTAAAAGCCTGTGTTTTTCCAGGTCAAGGATCTCAATCCGTTGGAATGTTAAGTGATGTAGTCGCTGAATATGATGTTGCTCAGCAAACCTTTGAGCAGGCATCTGACGCGTTGGGTTATGATTTGTGGGCGCTTATCAGCGAAGGTCCGAAAGAGAACCTCAATCAAACAGATAAAACGCAACCAGCATTATTGGCGTCTAGCGTAGCCTTGTGGCGTGTGCTCGAACAAAAAGGCCTTAGTTGTGACTATATGGCAGGGCATAGCTTAGGTGAATACTCGGCGCTTGTTTGTGCTGGTGCTTTGCATTTTGAGCAAGCGCTTAAATTGGTTGAGTCACGTGGGCAATATATGCAACAGGCAGTGCCTTCAGGTGTTGGCGCTATGTATGCCATTATAGGCTTAGATGATGAAGCCATAAAAGTGGCTTGCCAAAATGCTGCTCAAGGTGAAATTGTTGCGCCGGTTAATTATAATTCTCCTGGTCAAGTTGTTATTGCTGGGAACGCTGCCGCAGTTGAGCGAGCGGGCGTTTTGTGCAAAGAAACGGGTGCTAAAAAGGCAATGCCATTGGCTGTTAGCGTGCCATCTCACTGTGACCTTATGCGGCCTGCAGCAGAACAATTGCAACAAGCGTTAGAATCAATATCAGTTGATACGCCTCGTATTCCTGTTATTAATAATGTTGACGTGTTAGCTGAAACCGACGCTGCTAACATTAAACAAGCGCTAATTAGACAATTATACAGCCCTGTTCGCTGGACTGAATCCGTGCAAAAGCTAGCTACACACGATGTCACTTCTCTTCTGGAAATAGGGCCAGGGAAAGTACTGACTGGCTTAACTAAGCGTATAGACAAATCAATAACCGCATCAGCTGTGAATACAGTTGACAGTATAGAAGCACTTTTTGAGGGGTAATATGTCAGATTTAACAGGTAAAATTGCCGTTGTAACAGGTGCTAGCCGAGGTATCGGTAAAGCAATTGCTGAACGTCTTGCTGCGAAAGGTGCAAGAGTCGTCGGCACAGCCACTTCTCAGAGTGGTGCCAATGCTATTGGTGAGTATCTTGGTGACAAAGGTAATGGTAAAACGCTTAATGTTTCTGATGCTGATTCGATTGCACAATTCTTGAGCGATATCAAAAGTTCAGAGGGTGATATCGATATACTGGTCAATAATGCTGGTATTACACGTGACAACTTGCTCATGAGAATGAAAGACAGTGAGTGGAGTGACATCATGGATACCAACTTGACGGCTATATTTCGTATGAGTAAAGCTGTATTGCGCGGTATGATGAAAAAACGTCATGGTCGAATTGTTAATGTTGGCTCTGTTGTTGGTAGCACAGGTAATCCTGGTCAAGCCAATTATGCGGCAGCAAAGGCAGGTGTTATTGGTTTTAGTAAATCAATGGCGAGGGAAGTTGCCTCTCGCGGTGTAACCATTAATGTGGTTGCGCCTGGTTTTATTGATACCGATATGACAAAGGCATTAACGGACGAACAGAAACAACAAATATTCGCTGATATTCCGGCCAATAGACTAGGGCAGCCCGAAGAAATTGCTGCTACGGTTGAATTTTTGGTGTCAGACAGTGCAGCGTATATTACGGGCGAGACAATCCACGTTAATGGTGGAATGTATATGAGTTAGTGGGGGATGCTGATATAATATGTTAGCTTTTCAAACTATTGATTTATAAAAAATAAGCAGTATTTCATCATAAAAAATGTCATGACTTGCTTGCAAGGTCTGATTTTGGTGAATACACTACACACAATTTTAATCTAGCGACTTTATAGGGAAAACTAGAATTATGAGTAATATCGAAGAACGTGTAATAAAAATTATCGTTGAGCAATTGGGCGTTAAAGAAGACGAAGTTAAGTCTGAAGCATCTTTTGTTGACGATCTTGGTGCTGATTCATTAGATACGGTTGAATTGGTTATGGCTCTTGAAGAAGAGTTCGATACAGAAATCCCTGATGAAGAAGCTGAAAAAATTACAACAGTTCAGTCTGCTGTAGATTACATCAACGCTAATAAAGACGCGTAATCAGTTATTATTTCAAGGCGGTTCATTCAGAACCGCTTTCTCTTACCCCTGCTGTTTAATATCGTTGTGTGGAGGCTACTATGTCTAAACGTCGTGTTGTCATAACCGGACTTGGCATGCTCACTCCATTAGGTAACGACGTCAATACCACGTGGAAAAACATTCTTGCTGCCAAAAGCGGCATTGGACCCATTGAAAGTTTTGACTCTAGCCCAATGGGAACCCATTTTGCCGGTGAGGTAAAAGGTTTTGATGTCGAGCAATATATTCCTAAGAAAGAAACCAAGAAAATGGATCGGTTCATCCAATTAGGTATTGCTGCAGCTAAGCAAGCCCTTGTTGATTCAGGATTAGTAATAACTGATGAGAATGCGCCTCGTGTAGGTGTCTCAATTGGTTCTGGTATTGGCGGTATAGGTTTAATTGAAGAGAACCATTCAAAGTTGCTTAACAGCGGACCAAGAAGAATATCTCCTTTCTTCGTACCCTCAACTATTACCAATATGATTTCAGGTTTTCTTTCGATTATGGAAGGGCTAAAAGGCCCTAACCTGAACACAGTAACAGCCTGTACGTCAGGTGTGCATAACATCGGTATTGCTGCACGCCTTATTGCCTATGGTGATGCTGATGCTATGTTATGTGGTGGCGCAGAATCGACTATTACCCCTTTGGGTATGGGCGGTTTTAGTGCAGCTAGAGCATTGTCTACACGTAATGACGAACCACAAAAAGCCAGTCGCCCTTGGGATAAAGATCGTGATGGTTTTGTTATGGGTGAAGGTGCAGGTGTGGTTATGGTCGAAGATTACGAACATGCCGTTGCTCGTGGTGCCACTATCCACGCAGAGATTGTTGGTTTTGGTATGAGTGGTGATGCACATCATATGACATCGCCACCTGATGATGGAGAAGGTGCAGCATCAGCGATGACAAATGCTATTAATGATGCAGCTATCGATATACAAAATGTTGGTTATATTAATGCACATGGTACATCGACACCTGTTGGTGATATTGCAGAAGTGCGTGCGGTTAAACGTGTATTCGGTGATTATGCTCATCAACTCTTGGTTAGCTCTACCAAATCGATGACAGGACATTTGTTAGGTGCAGCTGGTGCAGTGGAGTCGATCTTCACTATATTAGCATTACGAGACCAAATGGCACCGCCAACAATCAATCTTGATGAGCCAGGTGAAGAGTGCGATCTGGATTTTGTGGCTAATAAAGCTAAAGGGTTCACGTCTGACTTGGCATTATGCAATTCATTTGGCTTTGGTGGAACAAATGGCTCTTTGATTTTTAAGAAACCTGCTTAA
>CAZVDU010000164.1:0-8485 GCA_964625615.1 uncultured Pseudoalteromonadaceae bacterium
GGTTTCTATCGTGCGCTAGCTTAACTCTTTTTTTGGCTATAGTAATGCCTAGTCTCGGATTATTAAGAGAATTATGTCGAGCAAGTAGCGTTAATTGTGGAGATACTGCAGGAATGGCATCGTCAAAGACGAATTTAAAGTGGTTGGGAGTTAATAACCTTAACTCCCTAGTGAATTGCTCACCCACTTATCATTTATATTATTAAGCAGATAAACGTGCACGGCCTTTTGCACGACGACTAGCCAGAACTTTACGGCCATTTTTTGTCGCCATACGAGCACGGAAACCGTGGCTGCGCTTACGCTTAATGTTACTTGGTTGAAATGTTCTTTTCATGACCTAGTCCATCGTTAAAGAGTAAATAAAAAGCACCTTGGTGCTAAAAGGACGGCGAATTCTAGAGATGATCCTGCCGTTTGTCAAATTATCTTTGATCTATTTATTAAAACATTCTATCTATGTTGTTAGTAACTTTTAATTTTACCTGTATTTATCCACAGTTGTTTGTCATTAGCGCTACGAGTAATGGCAACAGTGTGTTTTTATAACATCATTGTATAAGTGAAAAATGTTATTTAAAACAGTGATGTATACAATTTCTTGCTGTGTTTACAAAATTCTTTAAATGTCAATATTGCGCTTGTGGATAAAACAGAGAATAATAACAAATAGTATAAAGTGATAGGCAACCAAACAGTTGCTAACCATACTTTATTTATCTGAAATCACTCTACACCTCTCACCGTCGATATTGGTTATAACACCGTCTTGGGCTGCATAAAAATGAGGTATTGTAAGGGACATAGTTATGTCATTGTGGGAGCAATGCCTCGAACGGCTACAGCAAGATTTACCGACACAACAATACAGTATGTGGATAAGACCGCTAAAGGCAGTTGCCAAGGGTGATGTAGTCACTTTGCTGGCGCCTAATCGCTTTGTACTGGACTGGGTCAGAGAAAAGTATATTTCAACCATTACGTCTTTGTTTGAAGAGCTTACAGACGGAAAAACACCTCAGTTAATGTTTGACGTAGGAACTGCACCCTCAGTTAATTTAGGATCCCAAGCTAGTAAAGCAGTGTCAGCAGAAAAGAAAAGCGCTAAATTTACAGAAAAGAGCAAAGGGTCAGTAAAAATTGCTGTTCCAGCACATAAAAGTAACATAAACCCGACTTATCAGTTTGATAACTTTGTTGAAGGTAAATCGAATCAGCTAGCAAGAGCTGCATCAACACAAGTATCTGACAATCCGGGTGGTGCTTATAATCCACTATTTATATATGGCGGCACCGGATTGGGTAAAACTCATCTATTACATGCTGTCGGAAATGGCATCCTTAATAAGAAAAAGGATGCTACGGTTGTTTATATGCACTCTGAACGCTTTGTCCAAGATATGGTTAAGGCTCTGCAAAATAATGCTATTGAGGAATTTAAACGTTATTACCGCTCAGTTGACGCCTTATTAATCGATGATATTCAATTCTTTGCAAACAAAGATCGTTCACAGGAAGAATTCTTTCATACCTTTAATGCTTTACTTGAAGGTAATCAGCAAATTATTTTGACGTCAGATCGATACCCCAAAGAGATTGACGGAGTAGAAGATAGATTGAAATCTCGATTTGGCTGGGGATTGACTATTGCCATTGAACCTCCTGAGTTAGAGACTCGTGTTGCTATATTAAAGCGTAAAGGTCTCGAGAATCGTATTCACTTACCAGACGAAGTTGCTTTTTTTATTGCTAAAAGGCTGCGATCGAATGTACGCGAACTAGAAGGAGCGTTGAATCGTGTTATCGCAAATGCTAATTTTACGGGTAGACCTATCACGATCGATTTTGTCCGTGAGGCATTGCGAGATTTGCTGGCCTTACAAGAAAAATTGGTTACCATAGATAACATACAAAAAACGGTCGCCGAATATTATAAAATTAAACTTGCCGATATATTGTCCAAGCGACGTAGCAGAAGCGTAGCGAGACCAAGGCAAATGGCGATGGCTTTAGCCAAGGAATTAACCAATCGCAGTCTCCCTGAGATAGGCGATGCGTTTGGTGGAAGAGATCACACGACAGTACTGCACGCTTGTCGGAAAATAGTGCAGTTAAAAGAAGAAAGTCACGATATAAAAGAAGACTATCAAAATCTAATCCGCACGTTGACTTCTTAAGGTCAGCTAATCTAATACGAGAGATAAAATGAAATTTAACATTAGCCGAGAGAACTTCTTATTGCCGTTGCAATTGGTGTCAGGCGCTGTTGAGAGACGTCATACTTTACCAATTTTATCTAACGTATTGATTAAGGTAAGTGAGAACGCACTTTGGCTGACAGGCACGGATTTAGAGGTAGAACTGATTTCTAGTACTCAACTAGAGAGTGAATTCGAAGAGGGCGAAATCACAGTTCCAGCTAAAAAGCTCGTCGACATTGTTAAAGGCTTTAGCGAAGCGAGTGATATACAATTCACCGTTGATGCGAATAAGGCTATTTTAAAATCGGGGCGCAGTAAGTATACGTTATCAACTTTGTCTGCAGATGATTACCCGAACTTAGAAGATTGGCAGGGTGAAGTAGAATTTGAAATTTCACAAAGCGAGTTAAAGAAGCTCATCGAAAGTACCCAGTTTTCTATGGCGCAACAAGATGTTCGTTATTACTTGAATGGCATGTCTTTAGAAACGGAAGAAAACCTTATTCGTTCTGTTGCGACAGACGGACATAGGCTTGCTTTATGTCGATTTGGCTATACGGCAAATAGTTTGCCTGTAAGACAGGTTATTATCCCGCGTAAAGGTGTACTTGAGATCTCGCGACTTGTTGAAGATAACGATCGCCAAGTTAAGGTTCAAATTGGCAGTAACCATATACGTCTATTCTCTAATGATTTTATATTTACCAGTAAATTAGTCGACGGCCGCTTCCCAGATTATCGCCGCGTTTTACCTAAAGACGGTGATAAGCTAATCATCGCCGATAAACAAGTACTAAAAAATGCCTTTGTAAGGGCTGCGATATTATCTAATGAGAAATTTAGAGGTGTTAGGTTAAATGTTACTTCAGGCGAAATTCGCATAACGGCAAATAACCCTGAACAGGAAGAAGCTTACGAAGTTGTTGATGTCGATTATCAAGGTGGAGATTTAGAGATAGGTTTTAATGTTGCCTACCTGATAGATGTACTCAATAATATAAACTCTGATCAAGTTAAGATTTCTCTTTCCGATTCTAATAGCAGTGCATTGATAGAAGATGCCGCTGATGATAGTGCACTTTATGTCATCATGCCGATGAGACTCTAATCGAAAGATTAATTAATGCCCTAAATAACTTATTCCTCCATGTTTCTTGAAAATATACAGGTTGTGGGTTTCCGCAACCTGAAGTCTCTATCTTTGGACCTCCATCCTGAAATTAACCTGATTTACGGCGATAATGGGAGCGGTAAGACGTCCTTAATTGAATCCATGCATTATTTAGGTTTTGGCCGGTCATTCAGGACACGCAAACCTAAAAGTGTCATCAAGCATGAAGAGCCAATGTTTACGGTGCACGGAAAGCTTAGGCAAGAGGGTAGTTCAATTCCTGTCGGTATACAGAAGTATAGGGATCAAAGAACTAAGATTAGAGTAGACGGTGAAGATGTTGAACGCCTTTCGGAGATGGTTAAGCTCTGTCCCATGCAACTTTATACACCTCAAAGTACTGAGCTTCTGACAGGCTCTCCGAGCGTAAGACGTAGTTTTCTTGATTGGGGGTTGTTTCACGTGGAACATCCGTTTCTGAGCGACTACACACGCTTTAAACGTGCCTTATCACAGAGAAACGCCTTACTTAAGAGCGCTCAATCAGGTAGAATAGAATATAACTTTTGGACGAAAGAATACGTAGAGAGCGGCAAACTAATCGACGCTCATCGGCGTAAACATTTTGACGTTGTTTCCGATTATATCCGTCGATATTTGAATCAGTTTTTAGAGTCATTCAATATTGATATTCAACTCTATAGTGGTTGGGATTCTACGCTCAGTTTGGATGAATCCGTTGAAGCATCGAGTGAAAGAGATCGAAAGATAGGATTCACTCATAACGGGCCGCATAAAGCAGATGTTCGTTTAAAAAATAATAGAGTTCCGATAACGGAAGTGTTATCGAGAGGGCAGCTTCGGCTAGCGTCGGTAGCACTCCAACTCGCTCAGGCGCACTTCTTAAAGGATAATGCCGGGATAAGCTGCCTTTTACTGATTGATGACCTTAGTGCAGAGTTGGACAGTAATGCAAGAAGCGTTTTTATGCAGGCAGTGACAAATTTGGAATCGCAGCTTGTGGTTTCAGCGATTGATAAAACCGATTTTGGAGAGTTTTATCAATATGATAATAAGAAAGTGTTCCACGTGGAACAAGGTGAAGTTAACGAGGAGACCTATTAGTGTCTGAAGAACAAAACTATGACTCGTCCAGTATCAAGGTTCTAAAAGGGCTTGATGCAGTACGAAAAAGACCAGGCATGTATATTGGTGACACAGATGATGGCACAGGTTTGCATCATATGGTTTTTGAAGTTGTCGACAACTCAATAGATGAAGCGCTTGCGGGTCATTGCTCTGAAATCAATGTGTCTATACACACCGATGGTTCAGTTTCTGTTGGTGATGACGGTCGTGGAATACCTACTGAAGTTCATGAAGAAGAAGGTGTTTCAGCAGCAGAAGTTATCATGACGGTACTTCATGCTGGTGGTAAGTTCGATGATAATTCTTATAAAGTTTCAGGTGGTCTTCACGGGGTAGGTGTTTCAGTCGTTAATGCGTTATCTTCTAAACTACAGCTTCGTATACGCAGAGGCGGGAACGTTTTTGAGCAAGAATATCATCATGGCGAGCCACAATCTCCTCTACAAAATGTAGGAGAATCTTCTAAAACAGGAACTTCAATACGGTTCTGGCCTAGTGGTGAGACCTTTACCCAAACAGAATATCATTACGATATATTAGCAAAAAGATTAAGAGAGCTTTCATTCTTAAACTCTGGCATTTCAATAAAACTAAATGATGAAAGAGACGGCAAGTCCGATCACTTCATGTATGAAGGTGGCATTAAGGCTTTTGTTGAGTATCTCAACGAAAAGAAAACACCTGTTCATCAAAAGGTATTCCACTTTGATACAGAGCGCGAAGATGGCATTTCGGTTGAAGTTGCCATGCAGTGGAATGATTCATTTCAGGAAAATGTATTCTGCTTCACTAATAACATCCCTCAGCGTGATGGCGGTAGTCACTTAATTGGCTTTCGAGCTGCACTAACGCGAACGCTTAATAGTTATATCGAAAAAGAAGGTTTGAATAAGAAAGCGAAAACTAATGCATCGGGAGATGATGCGAGGGAAGGTTTAACAGCAGTTATATCTGTTAAAGTGCCAGATCCAAAATTCTCTTCGCAAACAAAAGACAAATTGGTTTCGTCGGAAGTCCGACCCGCAGTAGAAATTACTATGAATGAAAAATTCAATGAGTTTCTATTGGAAAACCCAACAGAAAGTAAAATTGTTGCTGGTAAAATTATAGATGCAGCGAGAGCTAGAGAAGCTGCTCGTAAAGCACGTGAAATGACGCGTCGTAAAGGTGCTTTGGATTTAGCAGGCTTGCCCGGAAAACTTGCTGATTGTCAGGAAAAAGATCCTGCACTTTCTGAACTCTATATAGTGGAGGGTGATTCAGCGGGTGGCTCGGCAAAGCAGGGTCGTAACCGTAAGAATCAAGCAATTTTGCCACTCAAAGGTAAGATTCTTAATGTTGAAAAAGCGCGTTTTGATAAAATGCTGTCTTCCCAAGAGGTAGCAACTCTTATCACTGCTCTTGGTTGTGGTATTGGGCGTGATGAATACGATCCGGAAAAACTGCGTTACCACAGCATTATTATCATGACAGATGCAGATGTTGATGGATCTCACATACGCACCTTATTGTTAACTTTTTTCTACCGTCAAATGCCTGAAATTATTGAACGTGGATACATCTATATTGCTCAACCACCTCTTTACAAAGTAAAGAAAGGTAAGCAAGAAAGGTATATCAAAGACGATCCAGGGTTGACTGACTATCTAACATCTATTGCTCTAGAGAATGCATCACTTCATGTGAATGAGAATGCGCCAGGCATTAGCGGTGTCGCGTTGGAAAATTTGGTGAGCCAGTATCAGCGCACTCAAGCAATGATCGAAAGAAAGAGTCGTATATTTCCAAAGAACATCTTGGAAACCTTAGTTTATGCATCGCCTCTACAACTTACTGATCTGTCAGATGAAACAGAGCTTGATAAAAAAGCTAAGGTTCTTGTTGAGCATATCGAAAGTAAAGAAACTGACGGTAATCTCTATAGTTACGAAGTGCGTAAAGATGCTGAACGCAATAGCTGGTATTTTACTATTATTGTCCGTCAGCATGGCATCGATACAGAATATGATATCAACCATGACTTTATTGATTCTGTTGAATATGAACGTATCAGAGAGCTCAATAACGCAATTAATGGGTTAATCGAAGAAGGCGGTTATGTTAAACGTGGCGAAAAAGTCCAACCCATTGAGGAGTTTGTTGAAGCCCTCGATTGGTTGATGTCTGAATCTAAACGCGGTCAATATATTCAGCGCTACAAAGGATTAGGTGAAATGAATCCAGAGCAGCTCTGGGAAACGACAATGGACCCACAGACTCGCAGAATGCTTCAAGTTACGATAGAAGATGCTATCGGTGCTGACCAACTCTTTACAACGTTGATGGGTGATCAAGTCGAACCTAGGAGAGCGTTTATTGAAGACAATGCACTTAAGGTAGCAAATTTAGATATTTAGTAGTTTTAGATAAGTTTGTGCCAATCCATGAAACTCGACAAAGCTCCTTTTAAAGGGGCTTTTTTGTATCAGTTGTTAAGGCAAAGATAACAAGCAATGAATATCACACGAGCTACAGGTTTTGTAAGGAATATTCATTCAGTACGTTAGAAAATACAAACTTGATTGAGCTACAATGTCTATGTTTAATTAAGTTTATTATTGGATAGCTACTCAATTGAAAATGACCTTAAGTCATATCCATTGTTAAGACTTAATAGGTATCAGTATTAGTCTATTTAAAAGGACAATTGTATGTCAGTTTCTAATGTTATTAGTTTTGCTGTCGCAGCATTTTTTTTGATTGCACCTTATGCCTATGCTCAAGAAAGTAACGGCGGTTCCAAACCTAAAAAAGCCGTTGAGCGAGTAGAGGTGAGAGGGAAAAAGTCACGTGTATACTTCTATAATCAATACACTAATTATCAGGAAGAGTTTGCTGATTCCTTTAATCAATTCGTTGATGATAGACAAATGGAAGTTGTTTGTACTGTTGAAAAATTCTCAAGAAGCCGTATACGAAAAAAGAATTGTAAACCAAGATTTATCACTACCATTATAGCTAGGGAAACTCAATTAGAAGTAGCTAGGGCAATTGGTGGCAATATTGGAGACCCACTTACTCTCCAACGGATTGCCAACGTAACCGAAAGGCCCGTTGTAAGAGTTAAGACGCTTAAAGAGTATAAGAAATTTCAGAAGCTCACGGTCAAGTTACTGAACGAGCACCCTGAATTAGCGGCTACCTATATCAAAATGGAAGATGCTTTTTCGCAATATAAAAACTTCGGTAAGGATGATGGATAAATGGATAAATAGGCAGCTTTGGTTAGCACAGGTATCAAATTACTTAAGTCCGTTTGCATAAAGCTCTAATTTACCAATATATTGTTACTTTGGAGAGCCGATAGAAGAAGCTCAAGCTTGTCTTGTCAGATCTGCAACAACACACCTAAACGCAACGGACTCTAATTCTTATCGAGTAACCATTCATTAAGGTAAACAGTAGAATTTGTTACACTTTGCAAATATCGAGTAACATAATCTGTACTAGAGTACAGTTGTCCGTAAAGAGGGCTCTTTATACTATTATCACCATAAATCTGAACAATCTAAAAGGAGAGTTGTTGTATGTCAGGTTATAAGTTTATCAGCTTTTTATTTTTAACTTTATTTATAGGTGCTTCCTACGCTCAGGAAAATAAAAGCGAGGGCGAGCCAACAGATACTAAACCAAAAAAGAACATCGAACGAATAGAGGTTACAGGGAAAAAACCACGCAGATTTTTCCTTAATGAATTCCAAAAACATCAAAGAGAATTTGTGGCATCATTCAATGAACTTGTCGACGACTCAGAAATGGAAGTCGTTTGTGATTTGGAATCTCATACGAGGACGCGCATCAAAAAGAGAAATTGCCAGCCAAGGTTTATGAAAACCCTGACAGCAAGAGAAACGCAACGGGATATCTCTAGAGCTGGCGGTAATATCCAAGAAGCTGCTAGTCTTCAACAAGCATCAAATGTGGAAGATAGGCGGGATTTTCAAAAAAAATTACTTAAAGAATACAAGAAGTTTCAAAAACTGAC
>CAZVDU010000165.1:0-8457 GCA_964625615.1 uncultured Pseudoalteromonadaceae bacterium
TGGTAGTAGATTCTTTCCTATAATAGTGAAACTCCAATCTGGCCTTAAACGTGCTGTTTCAAACAACAATTTATGATCAAACCATTTTTGAATTGCGCCTACATAAATTGCGTGATGAGTGTAAGTTAGCTTCTCAAAATGTGACGGTATAGTGGAGTCGTTAACATACTGGTCTAGCCGAACACCATTGGGGAGGTGCATGATATTCTTTACGGTGGGTGGCAATTCCTCCAAAATTTGTTTTGAAGGGGACACGACCAAATCCGCTTTTTCCAGTAAGTTTTTATTGGCGTTTTTAAGAGCTGAAATATCACCCCAAAAGCCACTTAGGTTATCCGGTAACCTGAAAACTAACTTGTTAAAATTAAGCTGATCATACAAATCGTTATAGAACAGTGATTCAGTCAATACGAAGTCATATGACCGCTGCTTTATAAGACGATTGCTCTTAATACAAAGTTTCCCCCAATGCTTCAAGTAACTGCCTACGAACTTCACAACCATTGGTAAAGGGGGAATGATAACTTCAGGGATATGGCAGTGTAAATTCGGCTCAACTTCAACAAACCCTTTGGTGAAGGCTTTTCGTCTAGGGTAATCTGTCTTCTCAGCTAGGAAATAATATAAAGGACTAATTGGAAAACTGACAACATAGACAGCAAAGCCCTTATGGGCGAGTTGTTTAGCTAATTGGTGGCTGCCAATCATATTTGCCGAGCCATAATATTCACTTGTCAGTATTAGGACAGATTTGAGGTCGCTGCAAAGTGGCAAATGAGTAATATCTATTTAAGTCGAATTTAATAGCGATATGTTAACATTTTGTGAGTAAAAGTATTCCGTGCTTTCAAGAATATTTAAGCATTTTTAGATAAGAACTATAGGTCAAAAGTGTCACGTTTAGCAAATTCATTCATTGTAAAAAGCACCATTTTCCTTTCTGTTTGCACAATTATGTGGTTTGTATATGCAGATGACAAAAAGTTTTCCATCGATAAGCATAGGCTGTTGTCAGGTAACCCAAACATCATCAGTTGGCAGAAATCGATGCCCGATAGTGAAACTCTCGATGAGTTAGAACTTTCCGAGGTGGCATTAAAGATGTTTCCTGTTGTATCGCAGAATGAAAAGAAGTTAACCGCAACAACAAAAAGTCTAGACAATAACGGCTACACGTTGAGGGACAATCCCAAGTTTAACTTTGATAAAGCGTTTGATTGGGGGGCAAACCCCAAACGAGATAATAACTGGCACTTTAAAGTCAATGCTTGGGACATGCTGGTTCCATACTTTCAAGTCTATGAGCACAATCATCAGGTTGATTGGCTGGATACGCCGTTAAAGATAGCATTGGATTGGGTAGACTTTAACCTTATTCAAAACAAAACAAATGCTTTCAAATGGTATGACATGGCGACTGGGTTGCGAGCAATTCAATTAGCTATATTGATCTCTGAGTTAGATTCAATGATGTCGCAGCCCAATAAGCGCAAGCTAGTATATGCTGCCCAGGCTCATGTACAGGTTTTGAAAAGGCCTGAATTGTTAAGTGAAGGTAATCACGGATTTTTTCAGCTGGCCGGGCTTGCTAGTTTATGTAAGGTCTTAGCAGGTTTGAGTGAGTGTAACGATACTGCCGATTTCTTAAACGATAGCTTCTCTTCTTTAATTAATAAGCAGTTCTCAAAAGAAGGTGTTCATCTTGAGCATTCAAGTCAATATCATCCTTGGGCTGCTAAGGTCATAGGGAATATTCAGTTACTCAATTTATTCGAAGAACAGCACTTTGAATCGCTAAATCTAGCAAGAGAAAATGCTAAGTGGTTTTTTCAACCTGACGGCCTTTCTGGACTCATCGGTGATTCTGAAAGGAAGAAAGTCGGACAATATAAGAACCTTTCTCCCAGTATGGAATATTTGGAAAATAATGAAACGGGTGAAAAGCCTACTGAAAATTTAGCTATATTTAAAGACGCTGGGTTTGGTGCTTATAGGAGTCATTGGGAATACGAAAAATCAGATATTACAAGCTATTTGTTGGGCTCGGCAGCCTTTCACTCTAGAGTGCATAAACAAAACGACGACTTTACATTCGAGTGGTTTGAAAAAGGTCAACCTATTATCTCTGACTCAGGCAAGTATAGTTATGACGATGATGAGTTAACGCAATTTTTCCGCTCACGTTTCGCGCACAATACGGTTACTGTAGGTGATGAAGTTAGATGGTTTAGCAGAGAGAAACCCTACGGCTCAGCACTAATCGGTGGTGGTGAATTTGATGGGCTTATATGGATGGAGTTCGAGCGATATAGGAAAGATGTTTCTACTCAACATTACAGACTCCTAATTCTTAACCCTGAGAATTGGTTACTGGTTTTGGATCATTTGGACAGTAAGGCTAATAGCGACTTTACTCAATGGTTTCATTTTGACCCTAGTCTAATACCTTCTGAATCTAATAATGGCTTAAGATTTATTAATGACAAAAACTCTCTGGCAGTGGATGTTCAATATAGTACCAACAGCCTTACAACCTTAAACGTCTACAGGGGACAGGACGACCCATTTGCTATGGGTTGGGTTAGTGACAAATACAAAAAAGTAACGGAGAGAAGCTCATTAGGAATTACGGCGAATGGTAAAAAGCAAGTTGTATTCGCTACGCTTCTAAGCATCAACCAATCGCCAATAGGTTTCGAAGTTATAGAATCAAAAGATGGCCATTTATATTTGTGTTGGGGGGAGGCTGAAGATATACAGGGAATCGGATACTCTTCTACAGTCAATCTAGAGATTAAGTCCTGCGGAATGTGAGAGCCAATTGAAAAAAGAGAAGTACATCGGGTCTTCTTAATATTGAGTTAAGTAGTGTTTAAAGTGTAACCTGCTAAACGATTACTGAGAATGCCATCAAGTGAAACTATCAATCGAGAGCACTTTAAGAAAGATTGTATGCAAAGAGATAGAAGAGTATTAGTCACTGGAGGTGCCGGCTTTATTGGTAGTGCGGTTGTAAGGGAGCTCCTAGCTAACTACGAATGTACAGTCATTAATCTGGATAAATTGACTTATGCAGGTAATCGCGAGTCCATCCCTTTAACTATGATGTGTAATAGGTATGTTTTTGAGAAAGTTGATATTTGTGACTTAAAAGAAATAGAACGGGTTTTCAAAGAATATCAACCAAGTTTAGTGATGCATTTGGCTGCAGAATCACATGTTGATAGGTCTATTGATGGTCCAGAGGCTTTTGTTCAAACGAATGTGCTCGGAACCTACATACTATTAGAGGCTGCTCGTCGCCATTGGGAGTCGCTTTCGGGAGAAGACAAAGCGAGATTTAAATTTCATCACGTATCCACTGATGAAGTTTATGGTGATTTACCTCATCCTGATGAAAGCAGTGCTAGTGAAGTGAAGTCAAAATTCACTGAACTTACGCCCTATGCCCCTAGTTCTCCTTATTCTGCGAGTAAAGCCAGCTCTGACCACCTGGTGAGAAGTTGGCATAGAACCTATGGTTTGCCTACTGTAATAACGAATTGCTCAAATAACTACGGTCCTTACCATTTCCCAGAGAAGCTAATACCCCACACCATTCTCAGTGCACTTGAGGCAAAACCTATACCCATATACGGTGATGGAAGCCAAATTCGAGATTGGTTATATGTTGAGGATCACGCGAGAGCACTCATTCAAGTTGCTGAATCTGAAAAGGTTGGAGAAACTTATAACATTGGTGGGCATAATGAGAAGCGCAACGTTGAAGTTGTTGAGACTATTTGCTTGATTCTCAACGAGTTAGTAACGGATAAACCCGATGGTATTACCGATTTTAGTCAATTGATTACTTATGTAATCGATAGGCCTGGACATGATCGACGTTATGCTGTTGATGCAAGTAAGGTTAGAGACGATTTAGGTTGGATACCGCAAGAGACTTTTGCAACAGGTATCCGAAAAACAGTGCTATGGTATTTAGAAAATAAGGTTTGGTGGCAGCGTATTTTGTCAGGTGATTATAAATTGAACCGTCTGGGGAAAGGTGAATAGATTGAAAGCATATAAAGGCATAGTATTGGCTGGTGGTGCAGGTTCTAGGCTTCATCCTATAACAGAAGGAACGTCTAAACAGCTACTGCCTATCTACGACAAACCTATGATCTATTACCCTCTGTCTGTGCTTATGCTAGCTGGCATTAGAGATATACTCATTATTACTACACCAGAAGATCAAAGAAACTTTATGAGGTTACTGGGCGACGGCCAAAACTTTGGTGTCAATATCAGTTATGCAACCCAAAACCACCCTAACGGGTTGGCAGAAGCGTTTATTATAGGTAAGGAATTTATAGGAAATGACAATGTCAGCTTGGTTTTGGGTGATAATATCTTTTATGGACAGCACTTTACAGAAAAGTTAATAAAAGCCAAATCAGTATCAGAGGGAGCTACGATATTCTGCTATCACGTGAAGAAAGCTGAAAGGTTTGGTGTTGTCGAGCTTGATGATTCTCGGAAAGCCATCAGCATCGAAGAGAAGCCTGAGTCGCCAAAATCAAATTATGCCGTTACGGGTTTATATTTTTACGATAATAATGTGGTTGATATCTCTAAGCACATCAAACCATCTAAGCGTGGCGAGCTAGAGATTACCGAAATTAATGACATATACTTGAAAGCTGGAAAGTTAAATGTCTCACTATTAGGCCGAGGTTTTGCTTGGTTAGATACAGGAACACATGACTCATTGGTGGAAGCCACGCACTTTGTACAAACGGTAGAAAATAGGCAAGGGCTAAAAGTTGCTTGTCTTGAAGAGATTGCTTATAGAAATGGATGGATATCGGGCGAAAAATTGTTAGAACGTTCTAAAGCACTCATTAAGACAGGTTATGGACAATATATACGCTTGATTGCAGAAGAGCATTGGTAATGGATGCTAAAACAACGTCTTTAAAAGATGTATTGATATTTGAACCTTGTGTTTTTAGTGATGAGCGCGGTTTTTTTATGGAGACATTCAGAGAAGACTTTTTTTACGAGAAAAGCGGCGGGTTAGTGCTAGTTCAAGATAATCACAGTAAGTCTTCGAGAGGTACACTTCGCGGATTACATTATCAACGAGAGAATGCACAAGGCAAATTAATGCGAGTGACACAAGGTAAAGTGTTTGATGTCTGTGTTGACTTGAGAAGTACATCTTCCACATTTGGGCGATGGTTTGGCATAGAGTTATCTGCAGAAAACAAGAAGCAGCTTTGGATACCTGAAGGTTTTGCTCATGGGTTTTATGTATTGAGTGAAACAGCAGAATTTCAATATAAGTGCACTAATTACTACCACCCAGAATCTGAGATTAGTATTCGGTGGGATGACGAAACCCTAGCAATTGAATGGCCTCTAATTGACTGCAAGTTACCGATGTTATCTGCAAAAGATGCACAGGGTATATCATATATTGATGCCCCTAAGTTTAACTAATGGGTATATAGTGAGAGTCTTAATTACTGGAAAGAGTGGACAACTAGCTCAGGAATTAAAGCAAACCGGAGCACCTGAAATAGAGTTGTTGTTGGCTGGCAGAAAAGAAATTGATGTTTCTTGCAGAAACAGCATCGAAGAACTCGTCACTGATTACCAACCCAATGTAATTATCAATACGGCCGCATATACTCAAGTTGATAACGCTGAATCAGAGGCAGAAAAAGCATTTGCTGTTAACCGAGATGGAGCCTTGTTTTTAGCGCAGATCTGCCAATCACGTGGTATCAGGCTGATTCATGTTTCTACCGACTTCGTATTCGATGGTAAAAGGAAAAGTCCCTATGAAGAAGGTGATAAAACAAACCCACTCGGTGTCTATGGTCATTCTAAACTAGCAGGTGAGGAAGCAATAACTGAACATTGCCAAAATTATACTATCGTAAGGACAGCGTGGGTTTATTCTTCTTATGCGGATAACTTTGTCAAAACAATGCTTGAGCTAATGGCAGATAGGGAAACATTGAGCATCGTTTCAGATCAAGTCGGCACGCCAACCTGGGCAAAAGGGTTAGCTACATGGATATGGTCTGTCGTGGAGAACGACGATGTGAAAGGTATTTTTCATTGGACGGATGATGGTATTGCATCTTGGTACGACTTTGCTTGCTCAATACAAGATCTCAGTGTTGAGAAAGGGCTTCTGCTCGACCCAATAGAATTAACGCCAATTCTTACCGAGGAATACCCAAAACCGGCCAAGCGGCCAGCTTTTTCTGTACTTGACAAGTCTAAGGCCGAAAAAGTGTCAGGGGTTAGAGCGATTCATTGGAAGAGTCAGTTATCAGAAATGTTAGACGAGCTAAAGCTTTTGAAGCAAACTGATTGAAATTAGCTAGGTAGTTCAATATAGATTCATATTGTCGTATGCGCATTCTTCATATAGGAAAATATTATCCTCCCTTTCATGGTGGCATAGAAAATTTTATGTCAGACCTGATGTCGGAGCAGAATAAACAGGGGCATCAGGTTCAGGCTATTGTCCATCATCATATGCGACAAAGAACGTTCGACTCTGACGAATATGCTGAAGGTGTTATTCATCGGGTGTCAACACTCGGTAGCCTAGTATTTGTTCCAATCGCGCCGTCTTTTGGTCGATACCTAACGTATGTAATTGATCAATTTAAGCCTGACATTATTCATATGCATATGCCAAACGTATCATGCTTTTGGGGATTGTTTTCGTCAGATGCTAAATCAATCCCCTGGGTGATCCATTGGCATTCTGATGTTGTTGGAGCTGCGCCCGATTGGCGGGTTAAATTGCTTTACCCCTTTTACCGTGTATTTGAAAAAGCTCTCCTTAAAAAAGCTGTAAGAATAATTACCACTTCCAAGCCATACAAAGAAACGAGTGCACCTCTGGAATGTTATAACAATAAGTGTGACATTGTGGAACTAGGTATTAGAGATAGAAAGTTAGACGTACCTGTTGATAGTGATAAAGGGTTGAAACTTCTTTGCGTTGGCCGTTTAACTTATTACAAAGGCCATGAGGTGCTACTTAAAGCACTTTCAATATTGGATAATAAAGGTGTAAGCCTCTCTGTTGTTGGACAAGGAGAATTGGAAATGTCACTAAAAAGCTTTATCAGTGAATTTGGGATAGAAAAACAAGTCCAATTTTTAGGCTCATTGTCTGATGAATCATTAGAACAGGAGCTACTAAAGTGCGATATTTTATGCCTCCCTTCAATAGAGCGAACTGAGGCCTTTGGTATGGTTTTATTAGAAGCTATGCGAGCATCTAAGCCTTGTTTGGTAACAGATGTCGAAGGTTCAGGAATGAGTTGGGTTGTGCAAGATGGAAAAACAGGTTTCGTTGTTAAGGCGGGTGATGCCGATGTACTTGCGAGCAAACTAAGAGATATAACCAATAATAAAGATGCCCTCCTTAAATTGGGGAAAAACGGCCGGCACCGTTTCGAAAGCGAATTTACTATTAGAGAAGTGTACTCAAAGATTGATGCTATTTACCAACAAGCAATTGGTAAATAGCATTTGGTTTAATTTCCTTCTTCTTTGTTATCGGATTCGGACAAAAGTGCTGCTATCTCAGAAGCTTCCATTCCACCTTTTAATGCAAACTCAGTGACCTCTTCTTTGCTAAACCCAGACTTTCTTGCACTTTCTATAATTCTTGACATTGCCTGCTTTTGATTTGTTTCACTGACGGCAGTAGAGACAACAGATTCTGCCTTACTTGGAAAGACGGCCAGCAGTGCGTCCACCACATACTCACCAACTCGGGGTACTGCATTAACGGCTGATCTGACAATTTCTTTTAATCGACTAGGGTGTAGTTTGCCGACGGACTGGACGATGGTTTCTGCGGAGTCTGGTTGGGTCACAATGGCAACTCTAACAATTTCGCCTAGCTCATCTGGCTCGCTATTAGCAGCAGCATTGACAACAAAGTCAACATAACTGGGCTCCGCATCTATCGCGACACGGACAATATCTAGGCAATCAGATACTCCCCTTTCCAAAGCAATTCTAACCACATCTTCTGTTAATGCAGGCTGAGAAGATATCGCTGCGTAGATAATTTCACGGTACTGTTCGGGGTACAAATCGAGAGCATGGCTAACAATGGACTCTATATGCTGAGGATAATGGCTAGTAATACTCCTGATTGCTCTCCCGATAGACATATTTTGTTCTATTTGGCGTTCAATAAAATCTTTTGAAATAGATGAGTTTGATACTTTATTTTGAGTGGTAATTGCGAAACTACTAGCCGAAGCTATCATGCAAACAGAAAACCACAGGATACTTATTATTTTTATCATCAACCTACCTAATCACTTAATAGACCTAAAATTGTCTTACCTGACCTCGTGAAGTTCGCCGAACAAATGTAACAGAAAATGATCAAAAATAAACATTTACGTTACATGAGACTAAAAA
>CAZVDU010000166.1:0-8293 GCA_964625615.1 uncultured Pseudoalteromonadaceae bacterium
TCTAGAAGCACAACTACCACAGAATATGAAAGGTCGCTTAGGCGGCCTTTTTTGTGTCTGGACTTTGGGCTCAATATTCGGGTCTAAAGACCCTCCTACAGACCTTATATTTGTATGGTTCTATATCTATAGGAGGTACCTATAGGCGCAAAAGAACCCCAAGGTTTATACAGCTCCTGCGTCGTCCTAATCGTGCAACTCTGTACTCATATCTTTTGTATTCTTAGAATAGAGGGGGCATAAAACTGTTCTCATTGACATTGTCTTGGATATTGTTGAGTAATGACTAGCCGCGAGTTAACATCAATTGATTTTCAGGAATATTTTGATTGATATTCGATAGGGTTTATTAAGGATAGTGTTGAATGAAGAAGTTGTTTTGTGCAGGCTTTGTGCTCTTTACTTTATTAGGTTGTGGTGGCGGCTCAAGCCCAGAACAACAAATATCAACGCCTCCTCAGATTGAATCCCAACCACCTGAAGAAACAGCAGAAGCTTCTGCGCCTTTGTTCCCACCGGTCCTTTCAGCAACAACTTGTCCAGGGTTAGATTTCATCAATTTAGTGTCAGCGCAAACATCGAGCGACGCAGTGGGGCAGCTTACTGCTGATAATGCTATTGATGATGATTTATCAGAAGGCTCTCGATGGGAATCAAATACGCAAGGCTCAGAAATTACCATCGATCTCGGTTACCGACATTTAGTTAAAGAAGTCGGTACTGCTTGGTTCGAAGGTAATCAAGTATCAACGACTTTTGATGTTCAGATCTCGGAAGATGGGAGTACCTACACGAGAGTTTTGGCTGGGCAAGTATCAAGTGGTGAAACAACCTTGTTTGAACGGTTTGAAATCCAAGATATTGTCGCTCGTTTTGTGCGGATTATTGGAATGGGAAATTCCATCGATGACCGAACGTCACTATTGGAAGCTGCTGTTTTTGGCTGCCCTTTAGATGTCGATACTGCTCCAATTGATACACAGGCTGTTGATACAGCAAATTTCGAACTTGATCCAAACGTTCCGCCAGGTCAAAACTTTGATTTGTTAACGTGGTCTATTGATACACCGGAGACCGACCCAGAGGATGGATTAGCTTTGCGTACTAGTGAGAGGGATTTAGATCGAGGGTATGAAAGCGCTGATCACTTTTTCACGAATACGGACGGTGGGATGGTATTTCGCTCGACTATTTTTGGTGCTACTACATCACAAAATACACGCTTTCCTCGTTCTGAGTTAAGAGAAATGTTGAGGCGAGGCGATACCAGTATAAGAACGCAAGGTGTTGGTAGGAACAATTGGATATTAGGTTATCAACCCGATCCTATGACAACGGTTGGTGGTAGAGGTGGGCTGTTGAAAGCAACGCTGCGTATTGATCATGTTACTACGACGGGTACAGAGCAGCATCAAGGGAGGGTTATTATTGGCCAAATCCATGCTGATAATGATGAACCCTTACGCCTTTACTTCAAAAAATTTCCAAACAATGATAGGGGGTATATCTATTTTGCCCATGAAATCAGGGAAGGCGACGACATCTGGATTGTTGCTCTTGGTCCGGAGAACACAAACCGTGATAATGAAGCTATTTTCACCCAGAACCCTGATCAAGGCATTGAGTTAGGGGAAATATTCTCTTATGAAATTCATCAGGATGGTTCACGGATAGACGTTATTGTTAGGCGTGGTGATGAGAACGGACCTATTATTGGCCACAACTTTGTAGATATGGATATCGAGAACAGTGGTTATGATATTGAGCAAGAGTGGATGTATTTTAGAGCCGGTGCCTATACTCAAAATAATACTGGTGAACGTGGTGACGATGACGGTTTAGGCACTGATTACGACCAAATCACATTCTATAGGCTAAGTAATACTCATGGTGAGCAATAGTTCGCTGTTCATTCTTTAGTAACCTTGAGCGTTGCGATAAAAGAGTAAGTTTTATAAGAAACCTTAGACTTACTCTTCAGCCTATAAATCATCTCAAAGAATATGGAACACATAGTTCTATCGCCTTCCACAACAGCCAGTAAACTAATATTGCCGTCCTTTTTTATCGAAACTGCACGTTCTTTGACCCTTTGAGGCCAGCTTGTTAGCATCGGTGGTATAGATTTAATGTCATTAGACATGCCCACATAAGAAAAACAATGATCAAGTATTCTTCTATCTTAAAAGCATCTTTATTGTCAATTGCACTTTGTATCAGTGCCTGTGGAGGTAAAGCCGAGCCACCCGTACCGGTTACAGAGAAGTCTGCGTTTGAGATTAGAGCAGAGAATATCGAAATTATTCGAGATGACTTTGGTGTACCCCATATCTATGCAAAAACGGATGCAGATGCGGTTTTTGGCCTCCTGTATGCACAAGCAGAAGATGATTTTCCTCGAATAGAGCGCAATTATATCTGGGCAACAGGTCGGTTAGCTGAAATTGAGGGTGAGGAAGCGTTATTTAGTGACTTACGTGCTCGTTTATATATGACGACGGATGAGGCAATAGCTGCTTATGAAAGCGCTCCTGAGTGGCTCAAAGAACTGTGTCGTTCATTTGCTGATGGGTTGAATTATTATCTAGAAACGCACCCTGATGTAAAACCTGCATTGATTACACACTTTGAACCGTGGATGCCGATGTTTTTCTCAGAGGGATCTATTGGCGGTGATATTGAGCAAATACCATTAAGAGGTATTAAGGCTTTCTATGGTGAAAAACGAAATGCGCCGCGTAAGGCTATGGTTGATGATTCCGAACCTAGCGGATCTAATGGCTTTGCTATCGCGGGAGAGTTGACTGAATCTGGTAACGCCATGCTGTTAATTAATCCCCATACGTCCTTCTATTTCCGCGGTGAAGTGCATGTCGTGAGTGAAGAAGGGTTGAACGCCTATGGTGCAGTTACTTGGGGGCAGTTCTTCGTTTACCAAGGATTTAATGAAAAGAATGGCTGGATGCACACATCGACCCGAGCCGATTTTATCGATGAATTTGTAGAAGATGTTTTTGAAGAAAATGGAAATCTTTATTATCAATATGGCGATGAAAAACGTTCAGTAGAAGTTTCATCGGTTACATTGAAATATCGTGATGGCGGTAAAATATTTGAAAGGACTTTCCCGATGTATCACACACATCATGGTCCAGTGACGCATATGATTGATGATAAGTGGGTCACTACAAAGATTAATTGGGATCCTGTTAATGCGCTACAGCAATCCTATATTCGTAGCAAGACTAATACCCATGACGAGTTTAGAGAGATGATGGATATTCGTACGAACTCATCGAACAATACCGTTTATGCCGACGCTGATGGCACAATCGCTTATTATCATGGTAACTTCATGCCGAAGCGTGACCCTAGTTTTAACTATTCACAGCCAGTTGATGGTAGTAACCCGAAAACAGATTGGAATGGCTTGCATACCGTTGATGAGTCTATCTCTATAGTAAACCCAAAAAATGGCTGGATACAAAACGCTAATTCGACACCTTTTAGTGCTGCCGCTGAATTTAGCCCTAAGAGAGAAGATTATCCAATTTATATGGCGCCTGACGCTGAAAACTTCCGTGGAGTACATGGTATTCAAGTGCTGACAGGAAAATCTGGATTTACCTTGGATAGCTTAATAGAAACGGCTTATGATCCTTATTTACCTGGTTTTGCTGCACTAATTCCTGGGTTAGTTGAAGCCTACGACCGTGCGCCAACAAAAGATACTAGTATGATTGGTGCCATTGATGCCTTGCGTAATTGGGATTACCGCGTATCAGTTGACTCTGTACCAATGTCGCTGGCACATTTTTATGGTATGAATTACCGTGCTCAAGGTAACGCACCTCAAGGGCTTAGTGGTATGGAACGTTTGACTTTCTATGGTCAACAATCACCTGATGAAGAACGTTTAACGGTATTCAAGCAAACGGTTGAGCAGCTCACCCGAGACTTTGGTCAATGGAATACGCCATGGGGTGAAATAAATCGCTTACAACGACTCAGTGGCGATATTAAAGCCGGTTTTGATGATAATAAGCCAAGTCTACCTGTAGGGCTCGCATCAGGACGGTGGGGAGCTTTAGCGGCTTATGGTTCGCGTGCTGGAGAGAATACTAAACGCCTGTATGGTTATCGTGGAAACAGCTTTGTTGCCGTCGTTGAGTTTGGCGATAAAGTTAAAGCGAAAACATTGTTGGCGGGCGGTCAAAGTAGTGATCCTGATTCACCATATTTCTATGATCAAGCGCAGCGTTATGTTGAGCATAACTTCAAAGATGTACCTTATTATCGTGAAGACGTTGAGAAACGTGCGGTAAGAAGATACTCACCAGGTCAAAAATAAACAGTTATAAATTATTATCGATGGCGGCCGTGTGAGTTGCTATTTTTATCAGTAATGAAGGAAAAACCAGAATGAAAAATTTCGTAAAGGCGTTGGTTGTTGCTAGTGTACTCAGCGCTTGCTCTGCAACTTCAACAACATCGTCATTGTCGCCAATCAATGTACAAGAGCTTTCGGCAAGTGGTATAGCGCAAGGTGTCGCAAATGGCTCAATGTCATCGGAAGCGGTTGTTGCTGGTTATTTAGCGCGTATAGAAGCTCTCGACAGCAAGACACAAAGCATTATTGCGCTAAATCCCAACGCACTTGAAGAGGCACGTCAACTTGATGCAGAAGCAAAGCAAGGTAAATTGAGAGGACCACTACACGGTGTTCCCGTTCTAGTTAAGGATAATATTGAAACCAGAGAATTACCTGCAACAGCAGGTTCGTTAGCACTTGCTAACAATGATACTAAACGAGATGCGCCTATTATTGCTGGATTAAGAGAACAGGGCGCTATCATCTTAGGAAAGACAAACTTGTCTGAGTGGGCAAACTTTCGCTCGAACGGCTCTATAAGCGGATGGAGCGGCATTGGCGGCCAAACACGTAACCCTCATAGCCTAGATAGAACATCTTGTGGTTCTTCGTCAGGTTCTGGTGCTGCAGTGGCTGCGCAATTTGCACCTATGGCAATAGGTACAGAAACGAATGGCTCTATTATGTGCCCTTCGGCTATGAACGGTGTTGTCGGTTTCAAGCCAACTGTAGGCATGTTATCACGTACGCACATCGTGCCTATTTCATCAACGCAAGATACTGCTGGACCCATGACACGTAGCGTAAGAGATGCGGCTTTGATGCTTAATGCTATGTCTCGTGCAGACAATGCAGATCCGGCGACAACTCAAACGGGTGCTAAGCGCCCAGATTTCGTCGCAGCACTTGATAAAGATATCAAAGGCATGAGGATTGGGGTGTTACGCTGGGCACAAGGCGATAGGGAAGCCATCACTTCAGCCTTCAATGAAGCAGTGAAAGTCATTAGTGATCAAGGTGCGGTTTTGGTTGATATCAATGAATTCGAGCCAATGGAAGGTATAGGACCTGCTGAGACATTGTTGTTGCAAACAGAATTTAAACATACGCTTAATGAATATCTTGAGGCAGCAGCACCAGCTGTAAAGCATCGGACGTTAGAAGACCTTATTGAGTTCAATAAAAACAGTGATCGTGAGCTTGTATTATTCGATCAAAGCTTGTTTACAGCATCTCAAGCAAGATCAGGTATCGATTCTAAAGAGTATAAAGATGCACTTAAGCTACTACTGACCGCAACGAGAGAAAAAGGCATTGATGCATTACTTAAGCAACATAATGTTGATGTGATTATTATGCCTTCACGACCAGCACCTTTCTTAATTGACTCTGTTTATGGTGATAACTATCCTGGCGGCTCTGTGGGAGCTGGTTGGATGCCCGCAATTGCTGGTTATCCCATTATGACTGTTCCTATGGGGAATGAAAAAGGCCTGCCCCTAGGCTTAGGTATCATGGGAACTGCATGGGACGACGCGACTGTAATGCGTGTTGGTTACGCTTATGAACAGGCATCTCATAAGATCCTAACCCCTAGTTTTGCCGAAAGTGCGTTTGAGTTGTCAGCCACTAAAGCGGGACTAAAACGATTGAAAAAGTAACCCGTTATTGAGATATGATATAAAAAGGCAACCTTGGAGGTTGTCTTTTTAGTTTTATAATAGGTAATTTATTAAGGCTTTTCGCTACAAAACTAGAAGGCAAAGTTTAAGAAGTCTTATATTGTAACAAGTTAAGGGCAAAGGTGAGTATGCAATATAAAAAGCTTGGAAGTAGTGATATCAGTGTTTCGAATATTTGCTTGGGAACAATGACTTGGGGTGTTCAAAACACACAACAAGATGCAAATGAGCAGATTGATTATGCTTTGGCACAAGGTGTTAATTTCCTGGATACAGCGGAGATGTACGCTATACCTCCAGCGCCAGAAACTTATGGAAAGACAGAAGAGATTCTCGGTAATTGGATAGCATCAAATACTGATAAGCGAGAAGATATTGTTGTTGCTACAAAAATTGCCGGTCCAGGCATGGACTGGATACGTGGTGGGAGTGAAATTAACGGACAATCAGTACTTAAGGCCATTGATGCTTCGCTAGAGCGTTTACAGACGGACTATATTGACTTGTATCAGTTACACTGGCCGAATCGAGATACGCCGCATTTCGGTAAGCATTGGCCTGGGACGGTTACATTTTCGAAGATGGATCGGCAAAAACAGTCTGAGGGTATGTTGGATATTCTGGAAGCACTCAGCAGTTGTATGAAAGCCGGGAAGATCCGCCACTTTGGCTTATCTGATGACACAACGTGGGGTATTAACGAGTATCTTCGTCTCAGTGAAAAATATAGCCTACCAAAACCGGTTTCTATACAGAATGAATTTAGCTTAGTTAAAGCAACAGACTGGCCTTATTTGATCGAAAATTGCGTCCATGAAGATATTGCCTACTTACCATGGTCGCCGCTAGGCAGTGGCATGTTGAGTGGGAAGTATCTTAATGGTGCCAGGCCTGAAGGTAGTCGCTGGACTTTGGTACAGCGCCAAGGCTTGTTCCGTGACAACGAACTCAGTAATCAAGCAGTGCAAGCTTACGTGGACTTAGCTAAGCAGTTGGATGTTACACCTTCTCAGCTAGCGTTAGCTTGGTGTAAACAAGTGGATGGCGTTACATCAACGATTATTGGTGCAACAACCATGAGCCAATTGAAAGAGAATGTTGAGGCTTTTGACATTGAGTTGGATGAAAATACTCTTAATGATGTTGGTGAGATATTGAAGCGATATCCTATGCCGTTTTAACTTTCATTCGTGCCCTCCACAAGAGGCTAAAATTGACTTGTAGGAGGGACTTTAGTCCCGAATTGCTATAGATTGGACGCTTATTCGCAGATAAAGTACGCTCCTAAATGACATATTTGTAAGGGCTGTCTTTAGGGGCGAACTTCTAATACATCATAAAACATAACAATAAATAGCAACAAAGTGGCATGTACTACCCACTAACACAAAGCAATGAAAAATGGCGTGATTGTAAGGCATGCGCTTAATACTATAGAGTATCGCGCCCAAGGTATACGCGATACCACCACCTAGTAACCAGTTAAAGCCGCTTGACGCTAGATTTTCCATTAATGCCTTACCAACAAAAAGAATAATCCATCCCATAAACACATAGAGTGCTGTTGATGTCTTTTTAAATCTCCCCGTGAAAAATAACTTTAAGCTGATCCCTATAGCGGCTATGGACCAAACAATACCGAATATAAGCCACCCTAATGCTCCACTAAGCGTGATAAGTGATATGGGTGTATAGGTTCCCGCGATAAGAATAAAAATTGCACTGTGGTCTAGGGTACGCAGTCGGAGCCTTTTGTCTGCATTTTTTTCATTGTGATAGAGGCTTGATGCAGCATAAAGTATAACCAAGCTCGTACCAAAGATAGCAGAACTGGCAATATGAGCTGTGCCTATAGGCAAAGCCTTAACTAACATTATAGTGAGAGCGAGCAAACTTAATCCAAACCCTAATAAGTGAGAAAGGACATTTAAGCGTTCTTCAGTTGCGGAGTAGCCTTCTTTAGGCGTTGACGTCATCAAACATATAATTTAGGTGTGTGTAGCTCCATACTAACAAAAAAGCCCTGCTTGATGCAGGGCTTTTAGAACTTTGAATAAACCAGCTAGGCTGTTTTATTTCTTAGCAGCGTTACGCTCTCTAGTTTCTTCAATAACCTTCTCAGAAACGTTCTGAGGACAAGGGTTATAGTGTGAGAACTCCATAGAGAACTGACCACGACCTGAAGTCATTGTACGTAGGCTTCCGATGTAACCAAACATCTCTGAAAGAGGAACGTCAG
>CAZVDU010000167.1:0-8169 GCA_964625615.1 uncultured Pseudoalteromonadaceae bacterium
TGATAAGCGAAAATGACACTAATGGTGAAAACAAAGTGCCGTTATTAGGAGACATTCCGTTGCTGGGCAAGTTATTCAAGAGTCAAAATCAACAGAAGGAAAAAACGGAACTTGTCTTAGTTGTTACACCTAAAGTGATAGAAAGAAATGACGAGTGGGAAAAGCTGTTGAAAGATTTTCAAAATGGCCTCGAAAATATACAGATAATTAAATAAAGAGCTGTTATTATTAAAAAATACTGTATTAATGGTTGACACAAGGTAGTGCATCTATAAAAATTGGGTCTGGAATAGGGTGAGTTCATGAAGAACGATCCTAAATCTTCCGTAACCTAGCTATGTTTAAAATCTAGGAGTGGAATACAGCAATTATCGTTGTATTCCCAATTTCATGAAATTGGAGAATTAAGAAAATGCATTCTATGCTTAAAAAATCACTGTTAGCTATGGCTGTTGCATCAGCTGGTATAGCTAATGTAAATGCTCAATCGATTGATGGTGCTGCAAGTACAGCTGTACCTGGTGCTCCTGCGATTGTTATCTCTGCTGAAGGTTTGGCTATCCAGCCTACCATCACAATTGGTGCGGCTACTGGTCCTTCGCAGATAACACTAACATTGAACACTACCGGAACACTCAATGATACTGACTTGACCACAATGTCATTCACTGGTGCAACGATTGCATCTAGCAGTTCACCTGCTTTCGATGACCCAAATATACAAGTTATCGATGTAGATCCGGATTCGATTACATTCCGTGCTAATAATGGACAATCTATTGCACCTGGTGCACTTGTACTATCTGGTGTAACGCTAGAAAATATTACAGGTACGATAGCTGCTTCATCAATTACTGTAATCCCTGGTACTGATATTACGCTCAACGAAGTAAGTTCAACACCTATTGCCGTGATACAAAGCCAATTTACTTTAGGTAATGCAACTGGCGCTATGAATCGCCAATTTGATGCGATTATTGATGTTGAAGCAATGCGTCAACAATTTACTGCTGACAGTGCTACACCTGGTGGTATACCAGCTGATAGTAATCGTGTTGCAGAAAGTGTAATTGTTGATAATTTCTTTGTGAGTGTTGATGGCGATAATGCTGACTTGCTCCGTGCCGATATTACTGGTACAGAAGTACAATTAACTGGTGGTGACCTAGGTTTCTTAGCGGGTACTACAAATGGAGCAGATCCTGCTCGCTTTGATATTATCTTCGAAGATGACACAGTCATTACTGCAGAAGCATTTTCATTCAATTCAATGACAAACACTTTGACTACATCTTCAACTGGCGTTCCTGGCGCATATGTAGGTATCGCTTTGTTGCCTGAAGGAAATGTTGATGGTGCAGCTCAGCTTAATGCTCAAGATTTTGAAGCAGACTTAACTGTTAATTATGATTTGGGTGGAACTACTGCGTCGATCAGCAATAGTAACTTAGATGCTGGTACATGGGGCTTAAACGGTGCGGCTATCAATATCCCGTTCTTGCCTTATGGTGCAAACTTCGCTCAAGTTATTCGCATTTCTAACGATAGTAATGCGTCTGCTGCGATAGAGTTAATGGCTTTTGATAATTCAGGCAACACATTCGGTCCGGTAGTGTTAACGACTTCTGCTGCAGCTCAATCAGTCACTAATGTTGTTCCTGCAATCAATGCAGCATTAGCAGACGAAGGCTTTAGTGGAACAGGTGAGTTAGATATTACGTTGATAATCAACGCTTCTGCTGGTGATATCGACGGTGTTGCTAATTACCGTGTTCTATCAGCTAATGACCGCGTATCGGTTCCAGTTTTATCACAAAACGACTAATTTTGCGATAAGCGGTATATTAAGAAACGGGCTGTATAGCCCGTTTTTTTGTTTTTTGTAATGTCTACATCTAATTGTTCTTGTGAATCTTTTGACTAGATTGTTGTTTTAATCGCCCACGCTATTGACACTTTTACTAGTCCTATCGGTTTATTTATTTATGCGGTCAACATATTCTTTCCAGATTATCACGTTAGTTTTTTGCCTTACCATAGTTGCTTATTTCCCTGCTCTAGATGTTCCTTTTTATCTAGACGACTTTCAATCTGTGGTCGACAACTCTGTCATTAGGAGCATAAATCTAACAGCGTTAAGCCAGAGTTTTCCGTTGAGGGAAGTAGGTTATCTATCCTTTGCTCTGAATTATGCTACAACGGAGCTGGACTTGGGTGCTCTGCATCTGACAAACATCCTGCTGCACATTATGGCGGGTTTGAGCGTATTTTCCTTAACCTTATTGGTTACAAAGTCCGCGAAAGTAGAGGAAACTAAAGCAAATTATATAGCAATAATATCAACCATCCTGTTTTTGTTTTCTCCTGTCAATAGTCAGGCGGTTATTTATATAGTTCAGCGATTGGCTGTAATAGTCGCTATATTCTATATATTTTGCCTAATTACGTATATCAAGTTCCGCACAGAGACCATACCTTGGAAGAAAAGTCTTTGGTTGCTACTGTGCTTATGTAGTTTCTTTCTAGGATTGCACTCAAAACAAAATATAGTGACTTTGCCCCTAGTTATATTAGTGATTGAATTATTACTGATAAAGCCTCAATCAATGGCAAAATTACCAAAATATTTGATATCTGCATTTATGGCATGTCTATTATTTTGGTTATTTGACTTTATTTTGGAGACGAATTTCTTTGCTAAAATTGATGCCTTAACGCGTGAAGCTGACAGAATTACGCGCTGGGAATACTTCACTCATCAGGTGACTGCAATTTGGATATACACGTTTAAGTTTTTCATACCAACGCCACTCCTTTTAGAATACAGTTCTACACCGTTAACGTGGAGTGATAATGTAACTTGGTTCAGCTTTCTAGGACATATTATTGTTCTAACGTTTGCTGTGAAACGTGTTGAAAAGCAATCACTCTATTCAGCTTTAATTTTCAGTTATTACCTGGCCCACTTTGTTGAGTCTTCCTTAATACCAATATCAGACCTTATGTTTGAGCATAGAGCTTATTTGCCGAATGTATTTTTGGCTATCTTAACAGCTCTGACTATGCATAAATTATTAGTGTTTAAGAAATGGTTACCATTATTTACAGTTGCTGCTGTGGCTGGTGTTTTCTCTGTCTTAATTATTCAACGCATAAATCTATGGAAAGAACCAATCGAGTTTTACCGACATGAAATCGTCTATACTGCCGATAATGCAAGAATTTATGGAGCTCTAGGCGCACTACTTGCTCAGAATCGTGAGTTTAGAGAAGCGGAGCAATGGTATAAAGCCGCTTTGCAAGTCGGTGCAGAAACAAAGCACCTGCAGTCTACGACTGTCATCCACTATTTGAAAGTCTTAATACAAAATGATCAAATATCGAAGGCCAGTCGAGTTGGTGTGCAATCACTTAATATGTTGGATAAGCCAAAAGATAAGGCTGATGTTCTGCTACTATTAGCCAATTTAAAAGCTGGGCAAGGGCTTTGTAGTTTTTCTGAAGGGTTAGCCGCAAGAGCAATAAATATATATCCGAAGTATTCACAAATCCCGGAAATTGGCTGTGTGGATAGTAAGTTTGGCATTGAGTGATTTTTATAATGAATAAGTGCGCAATTATTATTCCGGCAATGAATGAGGAATTAACACTGACGACAGTGTTAAGCGATCTCAAGTTATCTTATGATTTCGAGATCATTGTTGTCGATGATGGCAGCAAAGATTCGACTGCTGAAATAGCTAAAGCATGTGGTGCGACAGTCTTAAAGCATGTTGTTAATATGGGAGCTTGGAAAGCAACCCAGACGGGGATGCGTTATGCTTTTAAGAAAGGGTTTAATAGGGCCATTTGTATGGATGCGGATGGTCAGCATAATGTTAGCGATATTGGCATATTGATAGATGAGCTTGATAAAGGGAGTGATTTGGTTGTTGGGTCTTGTTTGAGTCGAGGTAGCGTATCTAGGCATATAGCATGGCGCGTTTTTAAGTTTCTTACTGGTTCATCTATTAGAGATATTACGTCGGGTTTTAGAGCTTATAGCCATGATGCACTCTCTATTTTAGTGAGCAGGCAAGCAACTATGTTAGAATATCAAGATGTTGGTGTGTTGATGATGATGAAGCAATCAGGCTTGTCCATGTCTGAAGTACAAGTTTCTATGCAAGAACGACAAGATGGTATCTCTCGCATATTTCACTCGTGGGGAGCGGTATTTAAGTATTTGCTATATACCTTCGTACTAAGCATAACCAAATCACTTCGCCTTGATCGAAAACACTATAGAAATATGCTGGTAGCAGAAGGAAAAAATGACTAACGTAAATATGATATCTGCCTTTATTGGTGCGCTATTGAGTATCACCATCGTTTTCTTAACGAGGCGAGATCATATATCACCTTTGGTTGCTGTTCGATGGTTCTTGATTGCCATTCTGGTACTAGTTGTGAGCTTTTTCCCATCTTCTGTGGATAAGATTGGAGAGCTTTTAGGCATTGGTTATCCCCCAGTAATCCCTATCTTGATTGCGCTTGGTGCTGCGATGATAAAAATATTAATGATGGATATTGAACGCCAAAAGATGCAGGTCAAACTTGACCGGGTGATTCAGAGGCTAGCTATCATTGAGCAGTCGGTAGAATCAAATGCTGTTGTCAAAGCCAACTTTTCTAAAAAAGCTGAGCGGAAACATGCTGATTGACAATTAATTACATCCCTAAATAACCTAACAAAGATTGAAATCAATGACAATGTTAAAGCACATATCGATTGTTTATGCTTTTAGATATACTTGTCTCCCTTTAAAAGAGTAACTTAAGAATATATGCCTCAAACTAACCTACCGAATGACAACTTGCTACTTATACTATGGCAAAGGAAATGGTTGATCATTTTTGTAACTATTATTAGTGCTGCTATAGCGGTTTATATTGCCTTGTCACTTCCCAATAAATATAGAGCAGAAATATTACTAGCATCGTCAGAGTCAGAAAGCGGGGGTATTTCAGATCTTGCCTCTCAATTCGGAGGTATTGCTAGTATTGCTGGCTTATCTCTGCCTAGTGGTACTGACAATAAGATGGGTAAAGCACTCGCTCTTTTGAAATCGCGTGCCTTTATTCAACGCTTTATTGAAGAGCGAGAACTATTACCTGAATTGTTAGCATTGGAAGCTTGGGATGAAGAAAACGATAAGCTAGTTTTTGATCCTAGTGTGTATGACATTGATAAGAAAGTTTGGACGAGGAAACCTCCACCTGGTAAAGAGATTGTACCAACTAGTTGGGAAGGTTATGAAGCTTTTGCTGGTATGTTACGAGTAGGAGAGGTGACAAGCGATTCAACACTCATCATTGCAATGGAAACATTATCACCGCAGCTGTCACAAATATGGCTTAAATGGCTAGTTGATGAAATCAACAAAACAATCGCAAATAAAGAGCTGACTGTGGCGCAAGTTAGTATTGATTATTTACAACAACAAATCGCTAATACGCAAATTAAGGAGTTGCAGAGTATTTTCTACAGCTTAATTGAAGAGCAAACAAAGAAGATCCTGCTTGGTGAAGTTAAACAGGATTATGTATTTGAGGTACTTGCAGAGCCCGTATTTCCAGAAGATCGCAATTCACCTAACCGCGCTTTAATAACACTTGTTATTACGTTTTTAGGTGGCATTGTGAGCATCTTCATTGTGCTTCTTATCCATGTTTTCGGACGCAGGCCTGATTTATAGCGTACGGTTTGTTAAAAGGCTAATTGTTTAACCTTTTAACAAACTTATCCCATTCTGGTGGTAATTTTTTAGCGAGTTGATCTGCCAAGAGGCTTGTGCCGAATAAGCTTAGATGATCATCATCAGCATAAGCGATTTGGCCATCTAACAGTGTACTACATTGCCCTTTTTGACAGAAAAAGTCGTTAACACTTAAAGTTGAAACATTAGTATATTGTTTCGCAAGAGAAACCAATTTTTGATTAGCTTTTTGCACTTTAGTTTCGGATTTTAAAGTGCAATCTGAATCAACTCCTATCTTTTGTTCTAAAAGCAACACTCTATTCGGATCACAACTATACTTAGGGACCTGCAACAACAAGAATACTTTCTTGCCGCGTTTTTCGAGGTAATCGAGATTAGCTATAAGCTCATCCAGATAGTTGTCCGATTTATATAACCTAGCTTCCCACCGCTCAGCATATATAAAACCAGAATAATTATCTTCTTGCTGCTGAGTCATCAAATGTGCTTTTAGCTTACTGCATGCGCTAAGTGTGTTTCCACTTTTATTAAAGACTGATCGTGTGAAAATACCAGCACAATCATTCGCACTGATTGCATCTAATGAAAAGCCTTGTGAGCGTCCTAATGCATCGAGAAAAGAGGAGTAAAAAGAACCGTGTGAGTCACCGGTTAATAAAAACGTTGCAGTTGCAGAAGGCATACCTATTTGACAATCTTCACGGATATAAGTGACACAAATGTCATCACTAGCTACTTTAAAATGTTGGTCAGTCTTATTAAATCGACTAGGAACGCCATTTGTAGTTAAGCTGTATAATGTTATACAAGCGACTATAAAGGATGGTAAGGCGTAAAAAGCGAAAGCTGATTTTAAAAATGTGAAGTTGGTTTTCCTAAAGGGTGTTTCTATGTACTTCCAAGTTAGATGTGCTAAGAGAAAAGTCATACCAATAACTACAACGAGCATACCTGGCCTGAGTTCATAAGACTGTGTAATGTAACGCGCAACGGCTAAAACAGGCCAATGTGCTAGATACAGTGAGAATGATATTTTACCGATGTATCTTAAAGGTGCAGAAGATAGTAACTTATAGGTCAAAGACGAAGGTTCACCTTGTGCTTGGGCACTAGCACCAATAATTAAGGCCGTTCCTATACATACAAGAAATGCTAAGCCTCCAGGAAATACCGAATCTTCATCAACAAAGATAAAGCTGACGAACAATATACAGATACCAGTAGTTGCCAGGAAACTCTTTAGCTGCGCTTTATATTCAGCCACTCTAGATACGTTCATCGCTAAGATACAGCCGATTAGAAATTCTCCAAACCTTGTTGGCATGAGATAGAATGCACTCTTTTGAGTTGACGGATTTAGGGCTAAAGCGTGAGCAGTAACAAATGCGGAAACTGTCACAAAGATTAATAACCACCTGGTTCGATTAGGTGACTTTATTAGGTGAATTAATACCATCAACATTAAAGGCCAAACGACATAGAATTGCTCTTCAACGGCCAAAGACCAAGTGTGAACGAGTGGGTTTTCCTCTGCTTGAGGAGAGAAATAGTCGACGTTCCTCATAAAGTAAATATTGGAAAGGAAAACGGTTGAAGCAATGGCTGATTTACTGACAATGAGGAAGTCATTCGGCAAGTAAATGATATAGGCGACTATGACTATTATAATGGTATAAAACATTGCAGCAGGCACTATTCGTTTTAAACGCCTGTTATAAAAGTCTTTCAACGTAAATGAGCCATTAAGTATTTGTGTATGAATAATGGAAGTAATGAGGAAGCCTGAGATCACAAAAAAAATATCAACGCCAACAAAGCCGCCAGGTAACCAAGACTTATTGATATGAAAAATAAAGATTGAAAGGACTGCTAAAGCCCTCAATCCGTCAATATCTTTACGATAACTTATCATGAGATAATCTTATTTTATGTCACACTGAATAGGTATGAGCATGATTAATGGAAGGTAAAGTGCCTTTTGATGTTGAGTTATCATTGGCTTCTGTATACCTAATGTAAGACAAGCCCATCAGCAATCCTATAAAAGGGCCTACCATACCTGATAACCATATGTGACCGCTGGTGAAAGCTAAAGCTTCAAGTAAAAGTAGTGAGACGAAACTAGCCGAAGCTATCGATTTGTTATCTTTTTTCCAGAAACGGATAGCCGAAAACAGTAAGTAAACTTGGGTATATAAAGCAATAGCTAACCCAAACAAACCAAATGTGACCAATGTATCAACTGGATCTATCTCTGCACTTGTTTTAAGAGGCAACCAGAAGTTTTGCAAGGTGGCTGTACTCAAACCGAATAAAAGTTCGTACCAATTCGATTGGTTATAGATGGCTAGGAGATCACGCACGAAAAGCTCACGTCCAGACAGTATAACTCGGATAAGGCCATGCT
>CAZVDU010000168.1:0-8108 GCA_964625615.1 uncultured Pseudoalteromonadaceae bacterium
TTTGCGCGGCTTCAATCCCTATAGCACTTATAATATTCCCACTTACAGTACCAATGTTTGCATAATCTAAGCTTTGAACATAAGCCTCGATGATCGTCGAAGAATGATCAACAAAAACGTCTGTCTTACCGAGTTTTTGGATACTCTGAATAACCTCTTCATCAGAACCGTGACTTGCAAAAAAATAAACAGCGTTCAATAGAACATTTCTCTCATTCGGTGCATTGTTTAGAGCATCCTTAACTATCGAGATATCACATTGGTCATTGTCTGCTATGACCAAACAGACTCGAATGATTTCAGCTGAAATAAACGGATCATCTAGCTGGGCTTGAGCAACAAGCAAATTATCCAACCTCTTAGCATCATCTATGAAGAGACATAATGTAACCAATGCAGTCGCAATAACTAAGATGAATAAACTAGCTAACCGTCTCAATTGCATCCATTTATCAAGCTAAGCCTGTAAACAGGTCTCTTCAAATTGACAGCATAGCGGTATAATTAGTCATAAAAACAATGATTTTCGTTGGCCAGCACAGCGCTTTGAACAATACTTTACATTTTCCCAATCCCGCGCCCATTTCTTGCGCCACGTAAATGGCCTTTTGCATACATGGCAAACCTTGATTGGCAATTCAGACTTCTTCATTGTTATCCAACATTTGGAAGAATATGTCACTATCACGCTTCACTGCTTGTTGCTTTTCATCTGACATTTTTGCCCAAGTACGGTAGGGCATTGCAAGGCGCTGGTTACTGCCTAACTTTTCGTTATTACGCGACAGAAAGTCCCAGTATAAATAATTAAAAGGACACGCTTGCGCACCTGTTTTTTCTTTGACACTGTAGTGACAATGTTGGCAATAATTGGACATTTTATTAATATAAGAGCCACTAGCAGCATAAGGTTTACTGGCTAGTTCTCCGCCATCAGCGAACAAAATCATGCCCGTCACATTAGGCAACTCCACCCATTCGTATGCATCAGCATAGACAATCAAGTACCATTCATTAACATCATCTGGATGTAAACCTGCAAGTAAGGCAAAGTTACCCAAAACCATTAATCGTTGAATATGATGCGCATAAGCATTGTGTTTAGTGTCATTAATACACTGCGACAAGCAATTCATTCTCGTTTCACCTGTCCAGAAAAACTCAGGCAAATTTCGCGTTGCGTTTAAGAAGTTCTCTGCTTTATAGCTTGGCATTTTAAGCCAATATAAGCCACGTACATACTCTCGCCAACCGAGTATCTGGCGTATAAAACCCTCAACCGCGTTTAGAGGTAGGTTATGCTCATAATAGGCAATTTCTGCTGCCTCAATAACCTCCAATGGTAATAACAACCCGCTATTAAGATAAAAACTAATATGTGAATGAAATAGCCATGGTTTATCCTGGGCCATCGCATCTTGGTAATCACCAAAATTGATCAGCCGCTCATCAATAAATGTATTTAGGACGTCTAGTGCTTCTTCACGAGTAGTGGCGAAATTAAAGTCGTCGATATCGCCAAAGTGATCGCTAAAGTGCTCTTTGACCAATTGTATGACTTTTTGCGTTATTCCATCAGGTTCAAAACGAGTAGGAGATGGAAGGTCAATGTTTTTAGGTAAGGCTTTACGGTTAGCACTATCAAAGTTCCACTTGCCGCCACGAGGTTGCTTGTCATCCATAAGAATACTGAGTGATTTACGCATCTCACGATAGAAAAACTCCATACGCAACTGCTTTCGACCATTGGCCCATTGCTTAAAATTATCGATTGAAGACAGAAAACGCCTATCATCATAGATTTCTACGGGTATGTTTAAACGCTCTGACCAGCTCAACATATCCTGATGTAGTCGATACTCTCCACACTGTGTGAGAACAACACACGTTATCTCCTTTTCTTGACAAAGGCGCTTAACTTCCCCAAAAAGAGAACCAGCATTATCAGGATCTGTATATTCGGTGTAATGCAGCTTGTAACCATGCGCTTCTAATACCAAAGCAAAGTGCCGCATAGCCGAAAAGACATAGGCAATTTTCTTTTTATGGTGTTTGACGTACTGCGCTTCTTCACGCACCTCTGCCATCAACAACCAATCTTTGGCTTTATCACAATGCTGAAGGCTAGCAAGAGAGAGGCTAAGCTGATCTCCTAAAACTAATCGTAGAGTACTCACGGCGATTCACTAAGTAAGGTATTATCCTGTTTGTATGAACAACACCGATAAGCAGATCAAAATAATCCTCACGTTTAGTGCTGTAATTATTTAGGCTCCAGTATCTTAACTTCACGTTGAGGAAATGGGATTTCAATACCATGCTTTTTGAGTGTCTCAAAAATAATCAACAACAGATCGCCCCCAACTCGGTTTTTTCCATCGTCGATACCCTCTATCCAGAACTCAACAAACATATTCACGCCTGAATCACCAAAGCTGTCAATTTCGCAGTCAGGCCGTTCTTCGAAAGGCACATCCATGCCACTAATCACTTGCGGGTGTTCAGCGACAGCCACTTTGATAATCTCTACCATAGCGCGAATATCAGTGTTGTAGGCTACCGAAAAGTCTACGCGATAACGCTGCTTAGGGTCTTTGTGCGTCCAATTGATCATAAGTGATGAGATGAACTTCTCATTAGGCACAAGAATGTCTTTGCCATCGTAAGTTTCTAGCACTGTATGGCGCATCCTAAACTCTCGTACAAACCCCTTCTGCCCATCATCTAACTCGACAAAATCTCCGACAGTAAGCGAACGGTCGAGCAAGATAATAATGCCCGAGATAAAGTTAGACGCGATGGACTGCAACCCTAATCCAAGCCCAACACCCACAGCGCCGCCGAAGACGGCTAAGGTGGTGAGATTGATCCCCATAACGTTGAGTAGTAACAGCGCAATGATACAAAAAAGAGACACTTCAAAGAGCTTTGAAAATACTTCTTTCGTTGGCGTATCCAATGACTCCTGTTTACGGATAACCGCTTTACCAAAACGGTTCGAGACTCTCCCTAACCAAAAGAGAAAACCACCGAAGATAATTACTCGAGCCACACCATAGGCCGAAATACGCACATTACCTACACTTAACGAAATACTTTCCAACACCTCGACTGTACCTGGCAGTAAGCCAAGCAGTTGCAGTAACAATATTGGCAACCCAACCCAGCGAAAGACCGAAGCCACAGCTTTATGTGTCACAAAGGCGTTAATCAGTGATAAGAAAAACAACAATGTCGCAATCGCCAGTGCGGTATGAATCAACCAAGGCGAGTATTCGAGCCCTTGAATGCCTTTGCTCGATAATTGCAACAGCACGATGGCGAATAATGGAAACAACATAGTGCCGACTTTAAAGCCGAGCGCTTGCAACGGATGAGCAGATTCTGGTACTTGAGTATGCAGCACGCTAAAGCTACTTTTTATCTTGCGAGCGACAAAGTAAGCAAGGCCGTAAATCACGAATAGTACCGCAAGCTGAACATAGGTTTGTGTGCTACTAAAATCAGCAATAAATGTATGATAGTAGTCCAAGAAAGCCGCTTTTATCTGATCTAAATTCATTATGTTTTTATCCCAAATTCATACGTTGACTATGGATTATTGTTTTGTTTTTGCAAGGCTTTTATCGTTTCAAGCTTAAGTCACTACCGACTTAACAACGTGAATACCTAAACGCTTTGCCATACGATTTAAGTTAGCTCTATCGGTTCCTAATCGCCTCGCTGCTGCAGCCCAATTACCCTTTTCTTGATCGAGATAACCTGTGATCAGTTTTTTCTGAAACGCTTCCGTTGCGGCTCGTAAACTCACATCCTCTGTTAAAGCCGAGCTGTCAGGTTGAAGGGGTTCAAGATGCTGATCAAGCAGTGACAGCTCACCACAGTCCGACGCACTGATTGAAACAATGGCTTTATCTCGTTGCCTTGCTGATGCTTTGAGTGCGGCTCGACTGACAATGTGCTCTAATTCGCGCACGTTGCCCGGCCATCCATAGGCTTCGAGTAGATTCAGTGCTTCACGAGAAAGCTTAAGCTGCCCAACACCTAACTTTCTGCGTACTTGCTCGACAAAGTATCCGGCCAGCAATGACACATCACCCTCGCGTCTCTTTAAACTCGGAACCTGGATCGGATAGACACTCAATCGGTGATACAGATCGGGACGAAAACGCCCTTCACTAGATTCTTTCTTCAAATCTCTATTGGTCGCGGCTACAATCCGCACATCCACCAGCTCAACATGATCTTGTCCAACCGCTTGAATTTCGCCACTTTGCAATACGCGCAGCATTTTACTTTGTGCCGATAAAGGCAGTTCGCCTATTTCATCCAAAAACAGCGTCCCACCATGTGCTAATAAGAACTTGCCGTCTCGGTTTTTATCTGCCCCGGTAAAGGCACCACGAACATGTCCGAACAGCTCACTCTCTATCAGGTTTTCTGGCAACGCTGCGCAATTCACGTACACCATGGGTCCCTGACTTCGGCCAGACTTCTGATGTAAGGTTCGAGCAACAAGCTCTTTACCAACACCTGTTTCTCCTTCAATCAAAACGGTAAACTCTGATGGTGCAGCAATATCTATTTCTCGTTTGAGCCGCTGCATCGCGTCACTATTTCCAACAAGTTCACCACCGTCTCGCATCAGTGCTTCTTCTGTCAACTCTTCGACCACACGCTGAGAGTGAGCCGCTTGTGTTTCTAGCTGCTGGATAAGCAACGCATTATTTAGCGTCGCTGCGGCTATTGATGAGATAAGCTGCAACGTGCGTTCTGCGATATCTTCAAACAGATGAGGGGTTAAGCTATCAAGCGTGAGCAATCCGAGTAACCGACCATCGAAATATAACGGCAGACCCATACAGGAATGTATGGGTAGATCATCTTCTCGATCAATCAACAGACCGTCGTAGGGGTCCGGTAAAGGAGAGTCAGCGGCGAACCTAACTGGAATAGGTGACGCACAAAGCACATTGAATCTCGGATGGTCATGAATAACAAAGCGTCGGCCTAACGTGTCTCGACTCAACCCTTGCATCGCAATAGGCTTTAACACGTCCCCATGGTATGACAAAAGAACAACCGCATCACACACAATAATTTTGCGTACATTATCGAGTAAGCGATCAAACCTATCTTTTGCATTTAAACTACTGGCAAGGTCAACCGCTAACTCAATCAATGCCGTTGAAGAAATATCGCTCATCACACCACCATGTCATATAACAACAACCGAGTCACTATAACTACATCAAACCGAGTCATATTGACACGAAAATATTCTTAGAAAAAGTTAAGAGACTGATATTTATGGGTTTATTTGTTGGCATGTGAGTTGCTATATCACTATCGAAACACTGACAAAGATAACGATAAGGCAGGTAATCATGTACGCCCAACTCACAATACCTACAGCTCCAATACCGAGCAACTTACTGGGTTTTCAAAAGTGCTTAGTAGCTGCGAATTGGACCCTGATCGCATCAGTATTACTGCTTAGCCTGACCATTGCAGTGTCGTTTATTTTCCACCGTCATTTCAGTATGGAAAGCCAGATACTGGCTCATGTCGGCACTATCGTTATCGCTGGGGTATTAAAAGTAGGTTACGTGTTGCGGTGTGTCGCACTGAATGGCCTTGGAGAGACCGTTTAACATGTTCACCTACGCCGACTCTGAGGCTCTTGTTCTGTTGCATGAACAAGTACAAGTAAAAAACAACACTCAGCTAAGAAAACCGAGCATACAATTCGCTGTGTTAAACCTCGCTTTTCGGTCTTTCTTTATGTTGGCAGTGTTGTGTTCACTGGTCAGCATGTTGGCTTGGGTACTCTGGTTAAATGGCGAAGTACGCTTATCGGGAGCCTTAAGCCCAATCGTGTTTCATTCACACGAGATGGTTTTTGGCTTTGCAGCAACCGTAGCTGTGGGCTTCTTGCTAACAGCAGTGCAAACATGGACGGGGAAGCCTAGCCTTCAAGGCACGTCATTGTTACCCCTGATTATACTATGGATAGGTATTAGAGCAGGACTCTACATCAATAGTGATATCAGTATTTCTATAGCAATCGTATTGCAAAGCTTGTGGTGGCTTATGGCTATTTCAACATTCTCTCGGCTTGTGATAAGCGCCAAAAGTACACGCAACTTTTTGCTTATTCCATTATTGATCGCCTTAATGTTGCTGAATATCAGCGTACTCACTCTTGATATCAAGGGGCATAGCGACATCAGCATGCATCTGATGCGAACAGCCGCATTTATGTTCTGTGTCTTAATGAGTGTCATTGGTGGCCGTGTCATCCCACTATTCACCAAATCTGGCGCTAACTTAGTTTCCATACGATCACCAAAGGCTTTATCAATCACAACTATCGTTGCGACCGTGCTATGCGCCGTCGCTTTTTTTGCCGATAGATTCATTGATTTGCTGTCGTTTTTACCCATTTTAATGATAACAACAGGCCTACTACACCTCTGTCGTTTAGCTTATTGGTGTTCGGTAAAGGCGCTCAAATTCTCTTTATTATGGTCACTACACTTGTCTTATCTTTTTGTCGGGCTTGGGCTGATATTGGTAGGCCTAAGCAGTTACTCACCCTATATTAGCTTTGGTAACTCACTACATGTCATCACAGTCGGTGCAATGGGACTAATGATTTTTGCCATGATGAGTCGCGTTTCATTGGGTCATACCGGTAGAAAGTTAGAACCAACCAAACTAACAACCTTGTTATTTTCGATTATTGCAGTAGCCACCTTAGCCCGATTCCTTATGCCTGTTTTTAGCCAGCACTTAATGGGCTGGAATCTAAGTGCCGCGCTTTGGATTGGCGCATGCGTCGTTTTCTTATGGGTTTATTCACCTATCTTACTGTCACCTCGCAAGTGACCTTTACTATTTCATTGTTCTTGGAGTTTCTATGTTAACCGAACAACACATTGCCATTGTTAAATCTACCATTCCCTTATTAGAGAATGCCGGTCCAGCACTAACAGGACATTTCTATCAACGCATGTTTAAGCATAATCCTGAGTTACAGGATATTTTCAATATGTCGAACCAAGTGAGTGGTCGCCAACAGGTTGCCCTGTTTGAGGCAATAGCCGCTTATGCTAAGAACATTGAAAACCTAGGCGCACTCACTCAAGCGGTAGAACGGATTGCCCAAAAGCATACGAGTTTTGCTATCCAGCCAACACACTATGCGATTGTTGGACACCACCTTATCGAGACTTTACGAGAGCTTGCTCCAGACGCATTTACTACTGACGTAGAAGACGCATGGACAGCAGCCTATCAATTCCTGGCACAGATTTTTATCACTCGCGAAAGTGAACTATACGAAGAGCGAGGCCAGAGCAATGGTGGCTGGAAGGGTGCTCGCCGTTTTACCGTTATCGAGAAGACAAAAGAGTCCAAATGGGTTACCAGCTTTTTACTTGAAGGGTCTGATAAAAAGCCAGTGATTGATTTCATACCGGGACAGTATCTTGGTTTAGAAGTTACACCAACGAATGCCAAGTACAAAGAGATTAGGCAGTATTCACTGTCTGATACGCCTAACGGCTCAACCTATCGAATCTCGGTAAAACGCGAAGCAAACGATAATCCAGGCGTCGTCTCTAACTACCTTCATGATTGGGTCAATGTTGGCGACGAAGTTAACGTACACGCCCCAGCCGGAGACTTCTATTTAAAAGATAGGCAAGCACCCATCACGCTTATTTCTGCTGGCGTTGGGATTACACCTATGCAGTCCATTCTTGAAACTCTTGCCAAGCGCCAATACGGTAAGCCAGTAAATTACTTACACGCGTGTGAAGATAGTGATGAGCACTCTTTTGTAGCTCGCACAACAGAGCTTATTCAAGCAAATAAATGGCAACAAAAAGTCTGGTATCGCAACGAAAGTAGCGAACATGAATATATCGAACAAGGCTTTATGGACTTCAATAGCGTCGAGCTACCACTTGAACAAGGCGACTTTTACTTGTGTGGTCCCGTTCCTTTTATGCGCTATGCTAAAGAGCAATTAACATCTTTAGGTGTGGCAGAAGATCGTGTCCATTATGAAGTTTTTGGTCCGCATGATAATTTCTAAATAA
>CAZVDU010000169.1:0-8067 GCA_964625615.1 uncultured Pseudoalteromonadaceae bacterium
ATAAAGAATGGCAGGGGTGGAGGGATTCGAACCCCCAACCGTCGGTTTTGGAGACCGCCGTTCTACCAATTGGAACTACACCCCTGTGGAAGAAGGCGCATTATACTTGTGCATAATTAAAGGTAAAGAGGTTTTGATAATCTGATACACAAAGAAAGCTAAATTTTATGGACTCACGTACAATTTTAAGCCAACCCTTAGCTTTGTGAAGCTAGCATCCACAAGTCATTGGTAAAAGTTACAATGGGGCGCATAGTGTTGACGTTCTCGATAATCTGTTTATCAGTGTATTGTGAATCCAAACCCAAGCGATTCACTTCTTTAATATAAAGCGTTAATAGAAGTGCACTGTCATCACTGTCTAATTTGTTTATCTCAATACAAGAGGCAAGGTCAAAAAAGCGATTGCCAGTAGCCGCATATTCCCAATCAAATGCTAAATGTGTTTCTATAGAGCAGCAGTGTGCTAGTGATAGGTCGTTATGGCACAACACACTTTCATTAGTGTGTTGGTAGTGTTGCTCAAAGCTTTCAAGTTGCTCAGACAAATGCCGATTACTTTCCAGTTTTATCTTTTGAGTGTAATGTTCAAGTGAGCGCTGCAAATCAAGCTTTGGTGCGTCTATGACGCTCGTATGGGTGTAAGCCAGTATTTTTGCGAGACAGAATAATGTCTGTTCCTTTGAAAGAGAATCTCTATCCAACCCCGCCCCTTCAACCCATTCATCAATTTGAAAACGCCCCTGAGGATCAAGGTAAACGGGCTCAGGGGCGAGGGACTTGGATGCTAGCTTTTGCTGTAACTCAAACAAACGACGTCTATCTAGAAGAACAAAGCTGTTAGAGGTCAATTCTTTTAAAAAATACGATCTACCTTGGTCATTTAATCGATAGGCACTATTGCTTAGCCCTTGGCTGCTCAACGTTGAAACCGCGACTTGCTCACCTAAAAAAGGAAGTGCCTTTATCTCTTCCAGTAATAGATCATTTAATTCATCCATGTGCTTGCTGCACAAACTGCTTTCGCCACTGCCAGTATCCATAAACAGCCATCGCAACATAAATGACGAACAAGGCAGAGGTCAGAACAAGCTCATTACTCCAGTAAAGATAAACCGCAGCAGAGTTAACAAATATCCAATAAACCCAATTCTCAAGCACTTTATGCGCCACTAAAACGGTCGTAAACACGCTAAAGACAGTCACGACAATATCTAGAACTAAGTGATTAGAATCGAATGAGCCGCTGAAAAAGACAATGAGCAATAGCGAAACGATGGATAAAGCGAGCAAGCTAATCACATGTTTTTTAATGCTCCAGACTTTTATCACCATAGCCTCATCAGCTTTCAAGTACTTATTCCATTGAAGCCAACCATAAACTGCCATCAATAAGTAATACGCATTAAGTATGGCTTGGAAAGGCAAAGTGACTTGCCAGAATAACCATGTGTATATTCCTGTGCTCACCAATGCACAAGGCCAGCACCAGATACTTTGCTTTGCTGCCAGCCATACATAAGCTAGCGCTAAAACGACAGCTATTATTTCCCAGCCTGATTGTGCCACCCATTGCTGTTGTATCAGTGATAGCCAATTTTGTGCATTGTCACTTTGCATGATTACTCAGACTGCCTTTTATTATCGGTTAGGTTCGGCATCACTCATCTCGTCGCCATTAAGAAATTTACAAACAAAGATAGCTTGACCAATCTGTTCGTAAGATACCTGCATTTCTTTAGACAAGACATCCATAACATGCTGAAAGTCACCACCAACAGTGGTGCTCGTCATGCCTGTTTTAACCTCAAGACCTTCATATTGATTAATGCGCTCAATAAAGTCTTTTATGGGCTCAATATAATCTTCATTCAAAGGGTAAAGTGAAATTTCTGCAACCAATCTCATTGCTGCTTCCTTACTAAAAGCGGGAATTCTATTCCCGCCTTACATTATGATTAAAATTCGTAATTAACATTAACACCAAAGATTCTTGGCTCACCAAATTGGTAGTATGGCTCGGGGGCATAACCATTGCCCGGGTTATTACCGAATTCGTTACTGAAAAAGAATCCACGCGTCTGAACATCTTCGTCTGTTAAGTTCCTGCCCCAAACAGCTAATTGCCAATCATCAAGCTGATAAGTCAAACGGAAGTTAACCAGCTCAAAAGAGTCAGAACGGTCGTTGTGACCATTAGAGAAGAAAAACTCATCCTTACCTTCCACTTCCAGATTCAATGTAAGTTGGTTGGTTAAGTAGATATCCGTGCCTAGAGTGAATTGATATTCAGGCGCCTGTGCAATATCCCGCCCTTCCAGATTGATAGCTTCCAATGCTGTTCTTGCATCAACGTGCGAGAAAGTTTCAAAGTCATCAAATTCAGCATCCAGCAAACCTAAGCTCGCATAAACGCTGAAATACTCAGACGCTGCGTAAACCGCTTCAGCCTCGATCCCTTGAGACGACGCCGCAGCATTATCTAAGAACTCATCAAAAGAGAAGTCATCAGGATTAAAGACGGATTGACTGACCTGCGCATCATCTCGGTCTTGATAGAATACTGACACCTGCGTTTGAAGTTTGTTGTCTAACCAATTGCCTTTGATACCAAATTCGATATTGACCAAGGTTTCAGTGTCGAAGAAGAACGTACTGTTTGGTATAAAGTCATTGCGTTCAGACGCTGAGATAATTTGCCCATTCACCCCACTTGCTTTGAACCCTCGCGATACGAGACCATATAACAAAGTGTCGTCAGCTAAGCGATATTCTAAAACTAAGCGCCCACCCCATAACGTCTCACTGACAGAACGGTCAATACCTGCACTGTCTGAATAATCGGCTTCACGATACTCTACTCGCAATCCCGTAATGAAGTTCCAACGATCGGATAACTGCGTATCTAACTGGCCGTATAAGGCAGTATTTTCAGTATCAAATTCATTCGAGAAAAAACCTTCAATCTCAAGGTCTTCAAATAATGTTCTCAATAAATCTTCATCTTCGGTACGTCGATAAAACCCAGCAACCCAACTTGTACGGCCGTTGAAAATGTTGTGACCTTCAGAAGAGATCGCTCGCACATCGATAGTAAGGTTTTGCCTATCGCGAACAAAACTATCGGCTGAACTGTAGGGGAAGAACTCATCGGGAAACTCACCAATAAAGCTCCAGTCTTCATCAAATTCGTAGATACTATCGGTTAAAGCACCACTGACTGTCGCTTCTAATGTGTAGTTTTCAGCACCTGTCCATAGTGCCTGCACAGCACCTGCACGTGAGCGCTGCACATCACGACCAGGCTGATCAGATTGGGTTACACGATTATTGTTCAGTGCAAAAGCATCATAACCATTGTCAGCGTTTACATAGAACCCTGTTAGATTTACCGTTAGATCATCATTCACTTTTACATTGAGTTTGCCACGCACGGTAGTTTCATCAATATTGTTCGTGTCATCCACACCAAGAAAACTATTCTCAGAAAAGCCATCTATTTTTTGGCTTTGAGCCGCTAACCTATAGCCAACTTTCTCACCAATTGGGCCGCTGATAACACCGTCAAATACACGCCCATCAAACTCAGATAGCTCTGCACCAACACGCGCATAAAAACTGTCTGTAGGATCGTTAGTTTTAAGATTAATCAAACCCGCCAATGCGTTAGCACCGTACAATGTCCCTTGAGGGCCTCGAAATATTTCAACTTGCTGCACATCTAAAGTGTTAGCGGCCAAACCCAAACCTGTAAAGTCGATACCATCGATAATCAAGCCAACCGATGGATTAACAGGATCGATAAACTGACTGCGTTCACCAATACCGCGAATTTGAAAGAAACGACCACGCGAAGCACCCGCTGTAAAATTAACATTCGGCGCGAAATTAAGTAGCTGTTCTAGGTGATTAGCACCGCGGCGTTCGATAATAGCTTGATCGAAAACACTGACGCTATTGGCTAAATCTAACAGGTTCTCATCGCGAAAGTCGGCGGTAACAACAATGCGTTCTATATCACTAGTTTCATCGGCTTCCTGGGCAATGACATGTCCAGAAAGTGGAACTTGCGAAAGCGCTAGACAGCAGCCTACAAAAATAGAATTGAGTTTCATATGGATCTCTTCCGATACTAAGAAAAGACCCGGTTTTGACGGCAGTACAATGGAAACACAAGGAAATGACCATTCCTACGCCGGTATTATCCGGATCAGGTATAAGGGTTTTGGTATGTCCAATCTCAGCATCTGTCAAAGCAGAGGCACCCCTTGGTTAAATGCGCTATACAGCCTTTAGCGTAAAACGCTGGCGGAGTTTACCAACCAGCAAATTAACTTCAAGAAAAAAACGTGATATTTATCACATAAATATCAAAATTATACCAATCAGGATAATTACTTAACCTAATATCGGTCTCGTTAATACACCGTGTATTAACGTGGATAATCTTAGCCTCAGTGCTTTACATAAATTGATAACAACTTTCCTAAGTCAAGGAATAGGCGGGTTAGCACATTCTACAGGTGCTGGTCGAGGGCCTAAACTGAGTACGAAGCAACACCAACAGATGATAGAGTTTGTCGAGCATCATCCCCCCTTACTTCGCCGGAGTTGAATCCTATTGAACAAGTGTGGAGTTGGCTTCATCAACACCATTTAGCTAATCGCTATTTCGACGGTTACGACGACATTGCTGACGCTTGTGCTAATGCATGGAGGAATTTCATTGGCGATACTTAGCAGGTGATAAAGTTGTGCTCTAGAGGTTGGGCAATAGTGACCACACAATTCTTGATTGGTATAAGTGTTTCCAGTTCTTTATTAAAAGTACCATTATTTGTATTCATAAAGTTACAAGGTAATTCAGAACATAAAAATAATAACTACTGAAGGTATTGATACTAGCAATGTTATAACGTTACAATTACGTGATGTTATAACATTCTGTTCACGAGTTTAACAATTAGTCGATTATTAAAATAATTATAGCACTTTTCTTTTTATCCACTTGATGTATGCCTTTCGCCAAGATTTGTCATTCATGAAGTTTGTAAAATTGATCGAATGCATACTTCATTGGAGTCTGTACATTCAATTCTTTTTACGGACGAATTTGCACTTTAGGTATTACACGAGAACCTATTAAGTAAATGTCGCTCATAGTAAAAATCAATCGATGCAAGAACTAGTGCCTACTACTGATACTTAAAATACTGAACGAAATGTTATGTAAATAATAATAATTAGGTTAAGCACACAATGGATAAAATAAAGTTGGTTTCTACTGCTGTTATCATGGCGATGACTCAGAATGTTGTATTTGCGCAAGAAGATGAAAGTGAGGAAGAGGAGAGACTAGAAAGGATTTCAATAGTAGGCAAACGTCAAGCTTATCGGGGTGATTTCTCAGCTTTAGAAACACCACAAGCCAACCAGATTATTAGTGCTGAGTTTTTACAAGATGCTGGAGTACTTAATCTTGTAGACGCGTTGGACTTGTCTGCTACGGTCTCAAGACAAAACAATTTTGGTGGTTTATGGAATAGCTTTGCGATACGCGGCTTTGTTGGGGACGGCAACCTCCCTAGTAATTTCCTCGTAAACGGTTTTAATGCCGGGCGCGGGTTTGGCGGTCCTAGAGATTTTTCGGGTGTAGAATCTGTTGAAGTACTCAAAGGACCTAGAGCAGCGCTGTTTGGCCGAGGGGAACCTGGCGGTACTATAAACCTTGTCACTAAACGTCCTACATTCGAAACCGCCGGCAACGTCAGTATCTCAGCAGGTAGCTTTAGTACTTACCGAGCAGATTTTGATTACACTACCCCCGTGTCTGATATTGTTGCTATTCGCTTAGTCGGCTTTTACGAAGACGCAGAAAGCTTCCGTGATACCGTTGAGACTAGAAGACAAGGTCTGAGTCCATCAGTTGCATTTCAATTTAGCGATAGTACGCAACTTGTCTATGAGTTGGAGTACAGTGATCAGGAAATACCGTTTGACCGTGGCGTTATTGCCATAGGCGGAGAGTTAGGTTTGATTCCTGACAGTCGCTTCCTTGGTGAGCCTGGAGATGGGCCGATTGAAACACATGTTATCGGTCACCAAGTAGAACTCCAACACGACTTCAATGAGTCTTGGAGCGCTCTTGTCGGCTTTAATACGCGTGGCACAACGCTTAGAGGGAATGCAACAGAAAATGGATTTGCCGATCCGGATGCAGACGGAAATTTTGGACGTTTCTTTAGATTTCGCAATTATAATGCGTCTTATGAAGTGTTCAGAGCAGAGTTAACTGGTAGCTTTGATACAGGCAACTTAGAACACCGCGTTATTATCGGCGTTGATTCCGATGAATTTGAGAATGATCAGCTTGCGCTTCGTGACAGATCAACTAACCAAGACATTAATATATTCAACCCAATATTTGGAGCAACTCAGTTACCTCCTCTCGATCCTCAAATTAACGGTAATCTCGATATGGTCGAGACACAGGAGAGTGTCGGCTTTTATATTCAAGATCAAATAAGCCTAACTGACAAGCTTGATATTCGTATTGGCGCGCGTTTTGACGACTATGAACAAGAACTGGTTAATCGGCGCTTTGATACGGTGTCAGAATTTTCTGAATCACGCATTAGTCCTCAATTCGGCGCTGTGTATAAGGTTACCGATAGTGTTTCACTTTACGCTTCTTATGGCGAAAACTTCCGCCCTCTTTCTGGTGCTACTCAAGACAACGATTTGGAACCCAATCAGTCAGAATCAGCCGAAATTGGTGTGAATTTTGAGTTATTCAATGGACGTCTAAGTGGGATAGTGACATTTTTTGATGTTGATCAATCGAATATTGCTACTGTAGATGCAGATTTCAATGCCACAGCAATTGGTGAAGCTGGTAGCCAGGGTTTTGAAGTGGATCTTAACGGATACATTACTGATACGCTAAGTGTTTGGTTGTCATACGCATTCGTGGATGCAGAAACCAAGAACGACTACAACGACCCTGATTTCGGTACTGAAGTCCCTGCAGGTTCAGACCTTATTAATATTCCAGAGAACCAGTTGAGCTTACAAGTTACCAAAGACATGGATTTTTACGGTAGAAATCTTAGTTTGACAGGAGGCTTGCTATATGTCGACGACAGAAACGGGTTCTTTATTGATCAAAGTTTCAGATTACCTAGCTACACGACTGTGCGAGTTGCAGCAAGCTATAATGTAACTGATTCTATAACGTTAAGAGCTGAGGTTAATAACTTATTTGACGAAGAACATTTCACGAACTCGTTCGCGAATGTATGGGTGCAGCCTGGTACTCCTGTTAACGGTCGTTTAACGGCAGACTTTAGATTCTGATGCCATGTTGTAAACACATGTTTTAATGAAAGCAGCTTGCTACACCAGCAAGCTGCTCAGGTAATTTTGGTAAATAGGTTGAGTGGTTTGAAGTTGCCTTACTTAGTTGCAGGTAACTTGGTGGCACGGTTAACTTAGTAGTCTGAAAGCAAACCGGAACAGTTTCCCTCATGACTAAACAACGGTTAGAGCATTCAGAGAGATTGATATCTCAAACGTGTTTTCATTCCGATTTGGCATCGACAACCTATTTGATTAAGAGTTTTTCACCAACTTATTGGCTTATGTATGGGCAGAGTCGATGCTCGCTGTCGGTGCCGCTTAACAGCCATTTATAGATTTTAATCGTTAACAAGGTAAAACAACTATGTCACGTGTCGCATCAATCGATCTCTTAAGAGGCTTGGTTATCCTGATTATGATGGTCGACCATGTTCGGGAACGTTTTTTTATGCACACCTCGACGGGAGACCCAATAAGCGACACTGTCTCTACAGAGTTATTTTTTACTCGTTACCTCACACATCTATGCGCGCCTATTTTTATTTTCTTAGCCGGTGTGTCTGCTTGGTTGTACGCACACCCTAATATCAATCAGTATCGATCCCCAAGTACATTTTTATTTAAGCGAGGATTAGTCCTCATATTGATTGAGGTGGTGTTGTACTATCTCGTTTGGATAGACACCATTGCAACAACCATTTGGCTCCA
>CAZVDU010000170.1:0-8054 GCA_964625615.1 uncultured Pseudoalteromonadaceae bacterium
GTACTTTCTATAACTTGTCCCGCTGGCGTTGAGTCATTGGCAGAGAGGGCAACGATATCAGCTTCCCATACTTTAACTGATTGCTGTTGCGTATTAAAAAAGGCGACAGGCCAAGCGTTAAAAGCACGTACGTTCCGAGCTAATTGTTCTGCTGGTAAAGACCAATCGATTAGAGCTTCCAGTTTGCTGAGTTTCTTCGCATAAGTGGCTTCACTATTATTCTGTATTTCAGGTGTTAGATTGTCCAAATCAGCTAACGTACTCAACAAAGCATCGGGACCTAGTTTAGCCAATTTGTCATAGAGTGAGGCACTGGTATCCGAATCTTCAATAGGGATAGATAGTTTATTGAGCATTGGCCCAGTATCTAATCCTGCATCCATTTGCATAATGGTCACGCCAGTTTCTTTGTCGCCTGCCCAAATAGAGCGTTGGATCGGCGCGGCACCTCGCCATTTTGGTAACAGAGAGCCATGAACGTTGAGGCAACCCAATCGAGGCGTATCTAACACGGCCTGTGGCAACAACAACCCATACGCCACAACAATCATGATATCAGCGTTTACATTCGCTAGCTCTTCTTGTTGCGCTGAGCCTTTGAGCGACTCTGGTTGGAAAATGGGTAAATCGTGCTGTAATGCTAATTGTTTAACGGCGCTGGCTTGAGGCTTTTTACCACGGCCAGCGGGCCTGTCTGGTTGACTATAGACGCCAACGATTTCGTGTGGTGAGTCTATCAAGGCTTGTAGGTGACGTGCAGCGAAATCAGGTGTGCCTGCAAAAACGATGTCTAATGGTTTCAATCTAGGCCCTTGCTGCAAGTTTGGCTTCTTTTTCAAGCTTCTTCTGGATACGTTGTCTTTTAAGTGGTGAAAGGTAATCAACGAATAGCTTACCAACCAAATGATCTAACTCGTGTTGGATGCAAATGGCGAGCAAACCGTCAGCGTCTCTTGTAAATTCGTCACCATCAATATTTGTCGCCTTGACGGTGACAGTTTCAGCGCGTTCGACCTTAGCGTAGTTGTTCGGCACAGATAGGCAGCCTTCTTCACTAATGGTTGAGCCAGAACGTTCGATAATCTCTGGGTTGATTAATACCAGAGGATCGCTTTGATCTTCTGAGACATCAATAACGACAATGCGTTTGTGTGTGTTGACTTGTGTCGCAGCTAATCCGATACCGTTTTCTTCTTTCATGGTATCGAACATATCTGCAACAAACTGCTTAATTTTTGCATCAACTTTTTCAACAGGTTTTGCCACAGTTCTTAATCGTGGATCGGGGAAACGTAAAACTTCTAATATGGCCATAGTGTTATTCAGCTACAATGTATATTTAAGACTCGGTATAGTTTTATATACCAAGCCATGAATCTGGGTATTTAAACTTTTCAATTAACGGCTATTCTAGCCGATATGTTGTAAAAACTATATTAGGGCGTAAAGTTTGTTTTCAATTACTTCGATTTTGCGTCAGGGGCGAGAAGCGCGATGCGTCATCAAAAATTAATTGGGTTATTGTTTTTACTTTGGATGCCACTTAGTAGTTTAGCCGTTGAGGTGAAACCGAATGCTCCACAAACCTATGTCGTTGCTAAAGGCGATACGCTTTGGGATATTGCGGGTAAGTTTCTTGAAGAGCCTTGGCTATGGCCTGAACTATGGCGTAACAATACGGATATTTCTAATCCACACCTAATTTACCCGGGCGATGTGCTTAGACTCATCTTTAATGAAGAGGGTGAAGCTCAAATTGTAGTTGAGCGCCCATCTAACAAGCCTTTAATAAAGCTTACACCTCAAGGTCGTGTCGAACAGAAAGCCGTGCCTATCGATGTACTACCTTACGAAGTTATCAGACCTTATATAGAGGATGCCTTTATCATGGATCAGGTCCAATATGATTCACTTCCCTATATACTAGGGAATCACGAAGGGGTAGAGCGCTTTGTTTCTGGTGACCATGTATTGGGTAAAGCGTCACAATCCGGTGATATGCGCTTTGACGTCGTACGACAGCAAAATGTTATTAAGGATGCTGATGGCAATAAATTAGGTATACAGGTTAGGCATGTTTCTCAAGCAGTAGCGACTGACGATAATTTAGGACAGCAACAATTAGTTAAGATTGTTGATGGACTTATTGAGACTAAGCGCGGGGATCGATTAAAGCCTGTCAGTCATAATGCTGTTCAGGATATGCAGCTAGTGGGTGCCAAAACACAAACAGGCTTTTTGGTTGATAGCCTGGAGCAGCATGGTTTAATGGGTAAACTCGATGTTGTCGTTATTGATCTAGGCTCATCGCAAATTATGCCTGGTACTGTTATGGGCGTATACAAGCAAGGACCTGATATTGTTGACGGTAAAAGCCCTAAATATATTAATGAAAGCAACATAATAAGAAGTGCTTTCGACAGTGACGGAGAGATTGTTCAGCCAGCTATTAAGGTGGGTGAATTAATAGTCTTTAAAACATTTGATAAAGCTAGCTATGCGCTTTTAACTAAGGCTTCAAACTTTATCAGAGTAGGAGATATAGTTGCTAAACCCTGATATGAAAGGAGTTTAGAAACTCACTCAGTGTGCAAGGAGGCACGATGCAAGAGAGTTCAAGATTATATGTAGGCATGCCTGATGACTTGATTGAACTTTATTTAAAGCTAAATCAAATGCCCTACTTTGGGCCGGCAAAGTTTCAGCAGCTACTATCATTTTGTTGCGATGAACTGACCAATGTATCTCAATGCTCCAAGTCGGATTTTGTAAAGCTCGGTTGGACACAAGAACAGATAAATGCATTCAAAAAGCCGGATGAACGTTATCTGACAAAAGGCCTTGGATGGCTGGATCAAAGTGAAAACCACTTCCTCCTGGGGTACACGTTCAATAATTTTCCAAAACAGCTTAGACAGATCAGCACTCCACCAATGCTATTGTTTGGTTATGGTGAACAGACTTTACTGGGCCAGCCACAAATCGCTATGGTTGGAAGTCGCAATCCAAGCGTGTCGGGAAAACAGGTTGCTTACTCATTAGCAAAAGAGCTGAGTGAGATTGGTTGGGTCGTTACCAGCGGCATGGCTATGGGGATTGATGCGGCATGTCATCGGGGAGCCCTTGATGCTGAAGGTGCTTCTATTGGTGTGCTCGGAGCAGGTATTGACCAAATCTACCCAAAACGAAATCGAGAGATCTACGCTCGAATGAAAGAGGGTAACAGTTGTATTGTCAGTGAATTCTCACCAGGAATAATGCCTAAACCAGAGAATTTTCCTCGCAGAAATCGAATTGTTAGTGGGTTCTGCTATGGTGTTGTTGTGGTTGAAGCTGAAATAAAAAGCGGCTCTCTAATTTCTGCAAGATATGCTTTAGAACAAGATCGTGAAGTCTTTGCGGTGCCTGGAAATATAAATAACCCTCTGTCTAGAGGATGCCACCACTTAATAAAACAAGGAGCAAAGCTGGTGGAGAGCGTCGTTGATATTCATGAAGAATTTGAACATTTGTTACTTTTTCCGATTAATAATGGGACTAAAAAGTTAAAAAAAATTTCCAATCAAGGGTTGGCAGGCGACAGATTGTTAGATAGTGTAGATTATGAAGTTACGGCATTAGATGCTATAGCTTTAAAAAGTGGTATGCCTATAGCTCAGTTGTTATCAGCATTACTTGAATATGAGTTAAAAGGATTAGTCGCCAGTGTTGCAGGCGGTTATATAAAGTTGGGGGCTAAATAGTATGTTTGATATCCTCATGTATCTTTTTGAAAACTTCGTACATAGCGAAACGGAAATTCGAACAGATCAAGACGAATTGACAGAGGAGCTTGTCAGAGCAGGTTTTCATCACGATGAAATCTACAAAGCGCTCTCGTGGTTAGAGAAGCTAGCTGCATTACAAGAATCTGACACCAAACCTTATCTAACGAAAGTATCAGCACCTTTAGTTACACGTATCTATACTGCTGACGAAGAGGCTAGGCTCGATGTTGGCTGTCGTGGTTTCTTGTTATTTTTAGAGCAAATTAATGTGCTGGATGCTAGTACACGTGAAATGGTCGTAGATAGAGTCATGGAAATTGACGCTAATGACTTTTGTCTTGAAGACATGAAATGGGTTGTTCTTATGGTGCTATTTAATGTACCGGGTAAGGAGAAAGCCTATGCGCAAATGGAAGAGCTTCTTTTCGATGAGCCAGAAGGCCCGTTCCACTAAGAAGTCTGCTTAATCAACGCGGTAAATACCGTTTCAATGACTATTCACGTCTGTGAATAGTCAGCAACTTATTGCTATGTCATAATTATCTTTATGACTAAGATTAATACATCGTTATTCAGCGCCAATGAACATGCGTTGCAACAGGCTTATGGTGATTGCCCTGAGTGCGATGGTGCCCTAACATTACGACATTCTAAAAACGGCCCGTTCCTTGGTTGTAATCATTATCCGAAATGCGACTTTACTAAACCACTAAGGGAATATGAAGATAGCGTTATTAAAGTGATTGATGATTCAAGTTGCCCAGAGTGCCAGCATAACCTTGCTATTAAAAAAGGACGATATGGACTCTTTATTGGCTGCACTAATTTCCCTGAATGCCATCATATAGAATCACCTAAAGAGAATATCGAGACCAAAGTTGATTGCCCTAGTTGTAAGAAAGGTGAACTGCGCAAACGATCGAATAAACATGGTCAGCATTTCTATTCATGCAGTACCTACCCGAGCTGCAAATATGTAGTTAATGATCCACCTGTAGCTCATCTCTGCCCAGTATGCCAATGGCCGATTATGTTGGAAAAATCCTCTAGTGGTTCTCGTTTTTTACGCTGCCCGCAGAAAACCTGTCAACATAAAGTAGAAATTAGCGATGACACTGATCAATAACAAGCAATGATTGATCAATATCAAACTGTTTTAATGGATAACTCAATACAATGACACGAGAAGATAACGAGCAATTGAAGGCTCGCTTTGAGGAAGGCGCAGTATTTGCGTACCCAACAGAAGCTGTTTTTGGCTTAGGGTGTGATCCTGACAATGAATCAGCGGTTCTAGAATTGCTGAGACTAAAAGATCGTCCAGCCCATAAAGGACTTATTTTGATTGCGGACACATATTCGAGGTTATTACCTTATGTTGATGATGAGAAAATTGCGATGCATAAACGTTCTGAAATTTTTTCAAGTTGGCCTGGACATGTGACTTGGTTATTACCTAAATCAAAGCGTGTAAAAGATTGCGTGTGTGGTGATTCAGACTTTATCGCCGTGAGAGTGACAACTCATGAAGGAGTAAGGTCTCTATGTCGGTTATTTGATAAACCACTGATTTCAACCAGTGCCAATAAGTCGGGCGAGTCGCCGGCATTATCTGAGGATACCATCAAACAGCAATTTGATGATGCTGTTACGATTATTCATGGCGAGCTAGGTAAAGCCGTAAAGCCTAGCCTGATTCGTCATAGTGTTACCGGTGAGATTATAAGAGCCAATTAATGTCAGATTTTGAAATTGCATCCGTCAAAAAATTCCTACTAAAACTACAAGACAACATTTGTCAGACGCTGGAACTGGTTGATGGTAAAAGCCACTTTGAAGAAGAAAGTTGGGAACGTGCAGAAGGTGGTGGTGGACGTACTCGTGTTATCCAAGCAGGTAAAGTATTTGAGCAAGGGGGGGTGAATTTCTCACATGTTTTTGGTAGTAAGTTGCCACCTTCAGCAACTGCCAATCGCCCAGAGCTAGCTGGACGTAGTTTCCAAGCTCTTGGTGTTTCTTTAGTGATTCACCCACGCAACCCTATGATCCCGACATCGCATGCTAATGTGCGCTTCTTTATCGCTGAGAAAGAAGGTGAAGATCCCGTATGGTGGTTTGGTGGAGGTTTTGACTTAACCCCTTTTTATCCTTATGACGAAGATGTGATGCATTGGCATCAGGTTGCAAAAAACCTCTGTGACCCTTTTGGTGAGAGTACTTACACTAAGTATAAAAAATGGTGTGATGATTATTTCTATCTAAAACACAGAGATGAAACACGAGGTGTCGGTGGTTTATTTTTTGATGACTTAAATGAGTGGGGGTTCGAAAAGAGTTTCGAATTTATGCAAGCTGTAGGTAACGGCTATCTTGACGCTTATGTTCCAATCGTTGAGAAGCGAAAAGAAACATCTTATACCGATGCTGAAAGAGGGTTTCAGCTTTATAGGAGGGGCCGCTATGTTGAGTTCAATCTGGTATACGACAGAGGCACTTTATTTGGGTTGCAATCTGGTGGGCGTACTGAATCAATACTGATGTCGATGCCTCCTCTGGCTAGGTGGGAGTATAATTACCAACCTCCTTCTGGCAGCAAAGAAGCTAATTTGACGGAGAATTACTTAAAGCCAAGAGATTGGTTAAACATGGACATAGCACAGTGACAACTGAATCAAATTTTGTGCCAGAGCCTGATATCTATGCGGTGTTTGGTAACCCCATACAGCACAGTAAATCGCCGGCTATTCATAGTTATTTTGCTGCAATGACACAACAGAATATGCTTTACGGTATTCAAGAACCTGACACTGCTAATTTTCAACGAGCTGCAATGTCTTTTTTTGCTGATAGAAGTGCTAAGGGTGCAAATGTCACACTACCCTTTAAACATGAAGCATTTGAGTTTGCTGATTGCTTGACTGCTCGCGCACAATCAGCAAATGCGGTCAATACATTGATTAAGCAATCAGACGGCCTTATCCTCGGTGACACGACAGATGGAACGGGCCTAGTATATGACTTGAATTTGCAATTCGGCAATTTGACGGGCAAAAGGGTTTTGATTATTGGTGCTGGTGGAGCAGCTAGAGGGGTTATTGAACCGCTCTTTGCTGATGGTGTGACTGAAATTCATGTAGCTAACCGAACATTGGAAAAAGCCCTGTTTTTGGTAGAACAGTTTGGTCACTTAGGTAATCTCGGCGCGAGCTCTTTGGAAGACTTGCCGCAATATACATTTGATATCATTGTTAATTCGACATCTTCCAGCATGACAAAAGAACGTCCTCCTGTCTCTGGTGATATTTTCGGTAATGCATCTGTAGCCTATGATATGTTTTATTCAAATGGCGTAACCTCATTTAATCAATGGGCTAAAGATGTAAACCCTGATATTAAAACAAGTGACGGTTTGGGTATGTTAGTGGGGCAAGCATTAGAAAGCTTTCGACTATGGCGAGGGATTAAGCCAAGTAATTCTAGTGTTTTAACACTTATTGATGAGCTTAAGCAGCAATTGTCTGCTTAAACCCAACCTTTATTATTTTATTCCTCAGCAAGATACTCATCTTTAAGGGTCACATAGTTTTCAGCTGTTTTTGTTAAGAAGTCGCGCTCACTTTGGTTGAGCACTCTTTTCTTCTCTACTGGATTGCCGACATACAAATAGCCGCTTTCCAATGTCTTGTTCGGTGGTACCAGACTGCCTGCGCCAATAATGATGTCATCTTCGACTACAGCACCATCCATAACAATTGCGCCCATGCCGACTAGTATGCGATTGCCTAAGGTGCATCCATGTAACATACATTTATGACCAACCGTAACGTAGTCTCCTATAGATAACGGATAGCCGTCGGGGTTGCCAAGGCTTTTTCGCGTAACGTGTAAAACGGTCCCATCTTGTATATTACTGTTACAGCCTATTCGCATACTATTCACATCACCTCGTGCTGCTACCAAAGGCCAGATGCTGGAGTGCTCTCCTAGTCTAATATCGCCAACTAATACGGAAGAGGGATCAACAAAACAGTTTGTTGGTATGGTAGGTGTGATGTTTCTGTAGCTTCTAATTGTCATAATAGCGTTATTCAAATTGTGTGAGCCAAAGTCTATCAAAGAATGTCTGTAAAAGGAGGTGTGCCAGACGCCTTGTATATAAAAGACACGTTTAAGCTGTTTATTGAGCGAATAGTTGCAAATTTGTCCAAACAGTTAATAGTTTTAAAAAATCTGTTGACGCAGAAACTGAGGTCAGTATGATGCGCGCACTCTCATTCAACGGGTCAG
>CAZVDU010000171.1:0-7947 GCA_964625615.1 uncultured Pseudoalteromonadaceae bacterium
TTGTAGAATTCACCACCGATAGAGCCAACAATATGGGCATGGTCATAAAAAGCGGTGCGTATAACGTTACCGTCACCGCTTGTTGCAGACGTGATATAAGGCTGAAGTGCTTTTTCTACGGCTTTGTATTCGTTAAAGCTATGAAGTTCATCAGCGGCTGTAGGTTTAGTTACTTGTGTCATGGAAATTTCTCCTTTGAAATTTTTGAGTTTAATTACTGGTTTGAAAGGACAATGCGGTAATGGACATCGCCTGATTTGAGTCTTTCAATTGCTTCATTGACCTGACTCATAGGGAATAATTCGGTATGTGGCTTTATGTTGTGTCGCGCTGCGAAATCCAACATGGTGGTGATTGTTTCTGGGCTGCCAACGGTTGTGCCTGATATTGAAGCTTGTCGCAGAATGAGTTCAAAAACACCGATATCTAGAGGTTCAGTTGTGGCACCGACATAATGCAACCGGCCTTTGGGAGCCAATGTTCTTAAATAGGCATTCCAATCTAGCTTCACGTTAACCGTGGAAATAATGACATCAAACTTGCCCGCTGCAGCTTCAAGTTCGGCAGCGTCTGTAGAATTCAATGTATGATGTGCACCCAACGAAAGTGCTTCATCTCTTTTTCGATCGCTCGTAGTGAAGGCTGTTACCTCACATCCCCAAGCATTTAAAAACTGAAGCGCTAAATGTCCCAAGCCTCCAATGCCTATCACAGCTACTTTATCTGTTGGTTTAATATCAAATTGAACCAATGGGTTGAAAACAGTGACACCTGCACAAAAAAGTGGCCCTGCGATGTCTAATGTAATACCTTCTGGAATGGGGACAACAGCGGTTGCTTCTGCGCGAACTTTATCGGCAAAACCACCGTGGCGCCCTGCAATTGTAGGTTGTGCTGTAGGTAATAGGTTAAGATCGGTGTGACCGCAGCTTGAGCAATCACCAAAACCTGCATGCCAGCCAAGACCGACGTTTTGACCTACTACTAGGTTTTTGACGTTTTCACCAACGGCGGCGACTGTCCCAGCAACTTCATGTCCGGGTACTAGGGGAAACTCACTCATTCCCCAATCATTTCCAATCATGCTCACGTCACTGTGGCACAAACCGCAATATTGCACGTCAATTTCGACTTCGTTCGCACCCAGTTTACCTGGGTCATATTCAAAGGGTTTTAAAAGTCCATGTTGTTCGAATGCTGCATATGCTTTTATCATTACTTTACCTTATTCATTAATGTATCAAAACTGCGTTGTATTCATACATTGACGCATTGACTCTTCATTACCTATCTTCATGCACATAGATAATGCAGTGCAAAAAAAGAAAACAAATCAAACTCTCACTTTTTGTTTGCGATAGCTTAATTCCCCAGTCATCATTTAACCCCAGTCATGCTCAGGTACATTATTACCACGCTGAACAGCAGGTCTATCATTAAAGCGATCCATGTAATCTGAGATGTTTTTTAACTTACGCAACCCCGTAACTTCCCCTGCTCCGTAAAATTTTTCAATGCAGTTAAGCCAAGGTACAATTGACATGTCAGCGATAGAATAATCACCTGCAATCCATTCTCTATCAGTCAGGCGCTTTTCCATAACATTTAGCATGCGTTTGACCTCGCCAAGATAGCGTTCTAGCGGGCGTTTATCTTCGAAGTCTTTTCCTGCAAACGAAAAGAAGAAACCTAGCTGACCTGACATCGGGCCAAAACCTGCCATTTGAAACATTAACCATTGCTGTACTGTATACTTTTGAACAACAGTGTTTCCTTTAAATAATCCCGTTTTGTCTGCTAGATAATTAAGAATCGCACCGCTTTCAAATAATCCCAACGGTTTACCATCGGGACCGTTTGGGTCAATAATTGCTGGAATTTTATTGTTCGGATTTAAGGATAAAAACTCTGAGCTAGTTACACCTTCATCACTGAAAGGGATTTTATGAGCTTCATATTCTAGTCCCGACTCCTCTAGCATAATCGACACCTTTTGTCCGTTTGGTGTAGGCATTGAATAAAGTTGCAAAACATCCGGATTTTCAGCCGGCCAACGTTTATTTATTGGGAACTGTTGCACCACTTGCGCATACGTTGTAATTACATCTTTCATTGGTTTTCTCTTGCTTTAAGTTGAGTGTTTAGTGAAATGGCAATGCCATTGCGTTAGTGCGCAACAATACCAACCACGATAATTGAATTCAGTTACGCAAATAATCCATAAATAAAGAATGGAATTGCAAAAAAACCTAACATCCATACCATGCTTCGAATCGGAACAAGACCCAATAGATAAGATGGTACATAGAGAATTCGCGATGCTATAAATGCGTAAGACGCGTATACCGTCCAATCATTAGAAATGTCAGCGAGTTGAGCAATGATTACTAACGGAGCGAACATAGCGACAGCTTCGACGTTGTTTACAGCTGCTCGACGAAGGCGTCCACCCATCTTGGTTTCTTCAACAGCAACATCTCGACTAGACATACTATGGGCCATGCCATGAGCCATAGAAGAGTAATTTAGTTGTATAAAAATAGTTAAGAAGGTCATAAAACCTGTCGTTAGTAGTGCCACGAGTTCAGTTGTCATGGTTTAGCTCCAATTAATGTTGTATTTATAATTTTGATATTTAAGGTGCTAGTTTTGAGAATGAGAATCGTAAACTTTTCCGCTAATTTTCCACTGTCCCTCGTGTTTATAGAGGACAAAAAAGTCAGTAAAACGGAAACCTCCCCAATTAATGAACTCGACTTTTGCAGCGGCCGCAGGCCCAGAAATATCAATCCATACGATATGATGTTTAACATCAGGAGATGGCCCACCTTTGCTAACACTCTTTTCAAAGCTATTTAAGTTAGAGTTATAAAACTGACCATTAACTGAGCCTACAATATGTGCATGTTCATAAAATGCACTACGGATAGTTTCCCCACTGCCCGTCTTGGCACTCTCTATATAGGGGTGAAGAGCTTTAACAACAGCTTGGTACTCTTCAAAGCTCTCAACTTCGCTCTTTTTTGCTTCTTTTGAGTTAGCACTGGCGCTTAATCCCATTAACAGTGTTAAAAGCGCTGCTATAGCTAATTTTGATTTGTAACGTTTCATAATAATTACCTTCCTTTAAATATCGACCTGTGTATAGGTAGATTGTTTATATAAAATTATCAATATATTTAAATGTAGCAAGATCAATCTGTTCCTTACCTTATGATTAATAAATAGTTTAATGTAATATTTAGTAGTTAAGTTAGTTTACGTCGATCTATCTGCATGGATGTAGGCTATACTTGAAGAGGTAGATTGTCAAGATGACAAAAAGTGCTGATATAGTTCACTTTGTTATATCAATTGAATAGGACATTATCCAATACTTGTAAATTAAAAGATCTTATTGCATTTTACCTATATGCATGCAGACTAATCGGCATGATATGTACACCAACATGTGACTTGGGTGAGAAAGGCAATTGCGCAAGTAGCCTTTCTTCAGTCTACGATTTAAATGAGTAAGTGAAGTATGAATACTGTGAGCAATACAAAAATAAAATTTTAGAATTAGCAGAGAGCTACATACAAATAAAAGGCTTTAATGCATTTAGCTATTTAGATTTGGCAGCCGATATTGGAATAAAAGCAGCGAGCATTCATTATTATTTCAGACGTAAAGACGATTTCGCATTTGCGCTTGTAGAGCGAACTCATGAGCTTCATATGTCAGCATTCCGGAATATGGATATCGACATTGGAAACCCAACTGGCCGACTTATGGCTGTATAGGATTACTTTAAAAATTACATCAACGACAGCAAGTTTGCTTATGCGGAATGATGGCTGCTGAACTCCAATCGATAGCCAAGGTACAGATTTTATTTCAACAAAATCTGAAAAATTGGGACTAGCTAACAAAGCAACATACCCTAATGACGCCGCTCACATGAGCTTTAGAAGATGACTCTGAAGTGTTTCTATGCCTAAAATGGGCTCTCTATAGCTTTATAAGCCGGGTAACTTATAAAGCCTTTTGTATCATTACGGCTCTACTATTAGCTTTCACTAAGGCTAAAAATTAACTCTAACTATTGCAAATGTTAGTCAGCATAATGTTCGGTTATATTATATATTCACATAAAAATTGATATTTAAGACGACCAGTCATATTATGCGGTTAGTTCTTTTTGAAAACACTAATTGTTAGAGTAAAAATGCCTAAACCAAACAATCGCCAGCAGATTTTAGACGCCGCACTTAATGTATTCCATGAGAAAGGTTTCAATGCGACTAGCGTTAGCGACATCGTTGAGCGAGCTAATGTTCCGAAAGGGTCTTTTTACAATCATTTCAAAAGTAAAGAAGCGTTAGGGATAGAGATATTAGAAGCTTACTGGGATGAAAGTTCACCTGGTAGAGAGAAGTTACTCAACCCTAATGTACCCGCATTTGAACGTTTAAGTGATTATCTCAGTAATGTTGGATATAGTGAATGTGGCTGCCTGATAGGTAATTTTAGCGGAGAAGTAGCTAATATTGAACTATTTAGGGATAAGCTATCAACATTGATTAATACTTGGAAAATACACATTGCTTCTTGTATTAAAGACGGACAAAAAGAGCACTCCATCAAGGCGACTTCGACAGCAGAGGAACTCGCTGAGTTCGTAGTTAATTGCTTACAAGGCGCCGTGCTGAGTGCAAAAGTGGGTAAAGATCCGCTGCTAATGGAACGTAACAAAGGCCAGATCATGCACTTTTTAAGCACTAAATAGCAGTAAAACATCATGCTGATTCGATCAGCATTTTTTTAAGCTTAATTTTAAGATGACTGGTCATATTGTGATGGGTCAAAACCTATAAATTTAACGTTAACCCAATATTTGTATTTAAGACAAAATTGAAAATAGAGAGGAAAAAAATGAAGGCAACTATATACGAAGAAAGAGCAACTGTTTCTGTTGTGGACGTCCCTAAGCCAAGTTTGGTTAAGAGTACAGACGCTATCGTACGAATGACCTTGGCTGGTATCTGTGGTGCTGATATGGACTTCACGCAAAATGGGCCTGAGATGGGTGTTGAGAAAGGTATGCGCCTTGGCCATGAATTTGTTGGTGTGGTAGAGGCAATAGGAGACGATGTTAAAGGTATAAGTGTTGGTGACCGTGTTGTCGCCTCAGCAATGTTTGTTGATGGTGAATGCCACTATTGTAAAAAAGGAGTTAATTCAGCATGTGAACAAGGTGGACTTTTTGGTACGCCAATGTTTGTTGAACATGGTGGTAACGATATACAAGGTGGTCAGTCTGAGTACATTCGTGTTCCATTTGCCAATACGACATTGTTTAAGCTTCCAGAAAGTCTAAGTTCTGGTGCAGACGATGCGAAAGTACTTCCATTAGCAGACAACTTTGCGACCGGCTTCCACGGTGCAATGAATTCAAACATTCAGGCAGGTGAAACAGTTGTTGTAATCGGTGATGGCGCAGTGGGTTTGAGTGCAGTTATGGCCGCCAACTTATTTGCACCGGCGCAAATTATACATGTTGGCCGACATGATGGTCGTCTTGAGCACGGACGTAAAGCCGGTGCTACACATGTGGTAAATAGTAAAAAGACAGATCCAGTTGAATACGTCAAGAGTCTCACAAAAGGCTATGGTGCATTGTCTATTATTGATACCGCTGGTTCACCGGAATCAATTAAACAAAGCATGGATATGGCACAAGCGGGTGCGAACATTAGCATATTAGGTTTTGGTCACCTCTTCGCACCTGCTGAAGCCCCATACAACGAAGCACTGTTCCGTAACCTGACTATTCATACGGGTGTTGTGAATGTTGCAGCATATATGAATATTCTGTTACCTATGGTTGAAAGTGGTCGCTTAGACCCTAGCCCTATCTTTACAGATATCTTGCCATTAGAAGAAGCTGTTAAAGGTTATGAGCTAATGCGCACACGTGCTGAGGGTACTATTAAAGTTGCCTTAAAGAACTAGAAGCCAGTTCATTCACCCCTTATTCCTGTTTGAGGGGTGAATTTACCTTTTTAACTCTACATCTGCTCATTTTACAAACGTGTCAGCAGCTCCATAAAACATGAAGAATAACGATGTATATTAATAACTCATCTATTGCCGCTTGGGCTCCACAAGGATACTCTCTTGGCCGAATTACCGTCACATTAGCCGTATTATTATGTCTTTATTTTCTTGAGAGTTACTCTCAGGTTTTAATATGGAATGTATTGTCACATGCGTTTTTGGATGTCACGGTATTCATCGGTGTAACATTGCTTGTATTTTATAGCCTAGAACATATTGGTAACTACGATACTAAGTTAGTACTTGAGAAGTATAAGAATATTCAAATACCTCTCGCGGCTTTACTCGGAGCATTGCCCGGTTGTAGCGGTGCCATCATAGTCGTGACGCAATATAGTATAGGTCGGGCGCGTTTTGGCTCAGTTATCGCTGCACTTATTTCGACTATGGGCGATGCTGCATTTCTTTTGATGATGTCTGAACCAACGACAAGTCTACTTATCATCTCTCTTAGCATTGTTGTAGGTTGTATCACGGGCTTTTTGATAGAACGTAAACACGGTGAAAACTTCATGATTACTCCCTTCGAGTTTGAACCCCGTAAAACACAGTGCCACCATGTTAGCTTACTGCAACTGGTATGGGTGTTATTACTCATTGCAGGTTTTGCGTTTAGCATAGAGCATATGTTTCATGGCCATGAAAATGAACATGTTGATGAGGACAATATTTCGTTTTATATCGGCGCGACCGGAACCGTTGTCGCATTGCTGCTTTGGTCATTTAGTCCATCCATTCCATTGACGAGGCTCCACGTTGGACCTAAGAAGGTTCATCAGGTTATACACAAGGTGACTTCTGAAGTAGGCAACATTGCAGTGTGGATCACACTTTCATTTTTACTGTTCGAGATGATCCTACAATGGACAGGATGGGAAATACGATCTGCGTTCACCTCAGCAAGTATTTTTCTACCTTTAGTTGGGGTCTTGATAGGGCTTATTCCGGGTAGCGCACCGCAAATACTTACCACCGGTTTATACCTACAAGGTGCCATCCCTCTATCAGCCCAATTAGGCAATGCTATTTCAAATGACGGTGATGCACTATTTCCAGCTATAGCAAAAGTACCTAAGGCATCGGCCATCGCAACTATTTATACGGCAATACCTGGGTTAATAATTGGCTATCTGTTCTATTTCACGTTCGAGTTTTGAGCTTGTTTATTTTTGATTAAAAATGTTTAGAACAAAATAACCTAATCTTTCTTTGAAGGACCTATAATTATTGATATGTTCGTATAATGAAGTACGTATTCTCGGTATGAATGTATCATCCATTTTTTAACTAAGGTTACACGTTTTATTATACGAAAATAGTTTTAAACAACCTGCCCAGCTACCCAGCCGCTACTCCAGGCCCATTGGAAATTGAAGCCGCCTAGCCAGCCGGTGACGTCGACGACTTCGCCGATAAAATAAAGACCTTCAACTTCTTTGGCCATCATGGTTTTAGATGACAGTTGGTCGGTGTCGACACCGCCAAGTGTGACCTCAGCGGTTCTATAACCTTCGGTTCCGTTAGGTTTCAGTTGCCATTGATGGAAGGCCTGCGCTACCTGCTCCAATTGTTTCCCTTGGTATTGTTTCAATGGCTTACTGTCCAATCCTAAATACGGTAAAGCCGCTTGAACATAGCGTTTAGGGTAATGTGTTGCTAAGGCAGTGCTGAGTTGTGCCTCCGGTTGGCTCTGCTGTGCCGATTTGAGTGCAGTAAGCAAGTCACCATTCGGATACAAGTCAAAATCAATCGTTTGTCCTGGCTCCCAGAATGACGATATTTGCAATACAGCTGGGCCGCTCAAACCACGGTGTGTGAATAATATGCTTTCGTTAAATGAGGTATTG